>NZ_VPEU01000027.1:0-40040 GCF_013416975.1 Acinetobacter sp. YH18001
TACCTTACATCGTTGTATTCTTGAACAAATGCGACCTTGTAGACGACGAAGAGCTTCTTGAGCTGGTTGAAATGGAAGTTCGTGAACTTCTTTCTACTTATGACTTCCCGGGCGATGACACTCCAGTAATCCGCGGTTCTGCACTTGCTGCACTTAACGGTGAAGCTGGTCAGTATGGCGAAGACGCTGTTGTTGCACTGGTTGAAGCACTTGATTCTTACATTCCAGAGCCAGAACGTGCAATCGACCTTCCATTCCTTATGCCAATTGAAGACGTATTCTCAATCTCTGGTCGTGGTACAGTAGTAACTGGCCGTGTAGAGACTGGTATTGTTAAAGTAGGCGAATCAGTTGAAATCGTTGGTATCCGTGATACTCAAGTAACTACAGTTACTGGCGTTGAAATGTTCCGTAAATTGCTTGACGAAGGTCGTGCAGGCGAGAACTGTGGTGTTCTTCTACGTGGTACTAAGCGTGAAGACGTACAACGTGGTCAAGTATTGACTAAACCAGGTGCGATCAAGCCACATACTAAATTCGATGCGGAAGTATACGTACTTTCTAAAGAAGAAGGTGGTCGTCACACTCCATTCCTTAACGGTTACCGTCCACAGTTCTACTTCCGTACTACGGACGTAACTGGTGCGATCGCGCTTAAAGAAGGCGTGGAAATGGTTATGCCTGGTGACAACGTTGAGATGTCAGTAGAGCTAATCCACCCAATCGCAATGGACCCAGGTCTACGTTTTGCGATCCGTGAAGGCGGTCGTACAGTGGGTGCTGGTGTAGTTGCTAAAGTAACTGCATAATCATAGAATAAGATAAACGGGTTGGGGTTTAGGCTCCAACTTGTTATTTTGCAGGTCAGTAGTTCAATTGGTAGAGCGTCGGTCTCCAAAACCGAATGTTGGGGGTTCGAGTCCCTCCTGACCTGCCAAGTTTTGAAAAAGACGCTTGATGTCGGCAAAATTGGTCATATAATAAGTCGCGAAACCTACGACGAGTACAAAAATGTCGAATGAAAAATCACGCGACGCATTAGGCGAAGCGGCAATTCCTCAAAGAAATAATCCTGCAGTAGATGTAAGTTCTGGTTCTCCATTAGACATGGTTCTATGGGTTATCGCCTTGATTTTATTGGTTGGTGCAATGATGGTAAACCAATATTTACCAGCATACTGGGCCCCTGCGAATGATATTTGGGTGCGTGTTGGGGTGATTTTGGCTTGTATCGTTGCAGCATTCGGTTTATTATACGCCACCCATCAAGGCAAAGGCTTTATTCGTCTGCTGAAAGATGCACGAATCGAGCTCCGTCGAGTGACCTGGCCTACCAAGCAAGAGACTGTGTCCACATCTTGGCAAGTTCTTGTTGTAGTCGTAATTACCTCCATTGTTTTATGGTGTTTCGATTATATTTTAGGCTGGTTAATCAAGTTTATTATCGGGTAAGAGAGCTATGAAACGTTGGTACATTATTCATGCCTATTCAGGTTATGAAAAACAAGTAATGCGTTCGCTTAATGATCGAATCCAGCGTAGCGCTGTTGCCGATAGCTTTGGTGAAGTCCTGGTTCCTACCGAAGAAGTGGTAGAAATGAAGGATGGCAAGAAACGTAAATCAGAGCGCAAGTTCTTTCCTGGCTATGTTCTAGTCGAAATGGAAATGAATGACGACACTTGGCACATTGTTAAAGAATGTCCGAAAGTTTTAGGCTTTATTGGTGGTACGGCGGAAAAACCGGCGCCAATTACGCAAAAAGAAGCTGATGCAATTCTTGCGCGTGTACGCAATACTGGTGAAGCACCTCGTCCTAAGACGATGTTTGAACCAGGCGAAGAATTACTCGTAGTTGACGGTCCATTCACGGACTTTAAAGGTGTGGTGGAAGAAGTTCAGTACGAAAAGTCACGTTTAACGCTGACCATTAATGTATTTAACCGTCCAACTCAAGTTGAACTGGAATTTCGTCAAGTCGAAAAATCAGTTTAATTGGTTTGGGTTGAAAACGCCTGATTTGCGTGCAAATCAGGCATTGTTGTTGTAACGGTATCGTTACTTGAAATCATTGGGGAGCCTTCACCGGCGTTTGCACCCAGAGGTAATTTGAAATGGCTAAGAAGATTGACGGCTATATCAAGCTGCAAGTTCCAGCTGGTAAAGCGAATCCATCTCCACCGATTGGTCCTGCACTAGGTCAACGTGGTGTGAACATCATGGCATTCTGTAAAGAATTCAATGCTGCGACACAAAAAGTTGAAGCTGGTCTACCAATTCCAGTCGTGATCACTGTGTACAACGACAAGTCGTTCACATTCATCATGAAAACTCCACCTGCTGCTGTTCTTCTTAAGAAAGCTGCTGGTATCCAGAAGGGTTCAGCTGTACCTAACAAAACTAAAGTTGGTAAGTTGACTCGTGCTCAAATCGAAGAAATCGCGACTACTAAAGAACCAGATTTGACTGGTGCTGATTTAGACGCACGTGTACGTACCATTGCTGGTTCTGCGCGTTCTATGGGCTTGGAAGTGGAGCTTTAAGACATGGCTAAATTAACTAAACGTCAAAAAGCGATCGTAGCTGCTGTAGAAGCGCACAAAGTTTACACGCTAGAAGAAGCTGTTGCAGTTTTAGAGAGCCTTCCAGCTCCTAAATTCAAAGAATCTTTGGATATCGCGGTAAACCTAGGTGTTGATCCTCGTAAATCTGACCAAGTTGTTCGTGGCGCGACTACACTTCCTGCAGGTACGGGTAAAACTGTACGTGTAGCTGTATTCGCTCAAGGCGCTGCTGCTGAAGCTGCTAAAGCTGAAGGCGCAGACGTTGTTGGTTTCGATGATCTTGCTGAAAGCATCCAAGCGGGTAACCTTGACTTTGACGTTGTAATTGCTGCTCCAGATGCAATGCGCGTTGTAGGTAAACTTGGTACGATCCTTGGTCCACGTGGCTTAATGCCAAACCCTAAAGTGGGTACGGTAACTCCTGACGTAGCAACTGCAGTTAAAAATGCAAAAGCTGGTCAAGCACGTTACCGCGTAGACAAAGCGGGTATTATCCACGCTGCGATCGGTCAAGTAGGTTTCACTGCTGAAGCTGTTCGTTCAAACGTTGAAGCACTTGTTGCTGACTTGAAACGTTTGAAACCTGCGACTTCTAAAGGCGTATACATTCAAAAGATCACTTTGAGCTCAACTATGGGTCCTGGTTTGATCGTTGATGTAGCAAACGTTTCTAAATAAGTCTCGACTTATACAGAATTTTAAAGCCCTGAGTAAGTTTTAAAGCACTGCTTTAAAACTTACGCAAGAAACGCTCCGTCGTATTTTGCAAACTTAGGCAAACTTTGAATTGATAAATGAAAATTTATCAGCGTCAAAGACCGCGGGCGAGGGGAGTTTTATGCTTCGCTCTTAATCGTCCAGCCTGCGTAGACGCGGTGGTGTGATTTGTTCATCCTCCGCGTGTTAATCCAGTGATGGATTAACGAATTGGGAGTGTACTTCGCGTAAGTACATAAATCACCGTTAGGAGGTTTTACAATGGCTCTTCTTATCGAAGGCAAAAAACAGATCGTAGCTGAAGTAACTGAAGTTGCTTCTACTGCATTTGCTGCTGTTGTTGCTGACTATCAAGGTTTAACTGTTGAGCAATTAACTGCTCTTCGCGTTGAAGCTCGTAAACTAGGTGTTCACACACGTATCGTGCGTAACACTTTGGCTAAACGCGCTCTTCAAGATACTCAATTCAATATCTTGAACGACAACCTTGTTGGCCCAACAATCTTAGCTTTCTCGACTTCTGAAGACGACATGGGTGCTGCTGCACGTTTGTTCGAAGAATTCGCTAAAACTAATAAAGCATTTGAACTTAAAGCTGCTGCATTTGATGGCAAACTTTATCAAGGCGAAGAAGTTAGCGTTATCGCGAATCTTCCGAACCAAGAGAAAGCGCTTACTATGCTTGCAAACGTTCTTCAAGCTCCTATTTCGAAATTGGGCCGCTTACTTACAGCGCTTCAAGAGAAAAACGAGTCAGAAGCTGCTTAAGCTCAAACTTACACACACATCATTCAATACCCATTTGGAGTTAATCTCATGGCTTTAACAAACGAAGAAATCCTAAACGCAGTTGCTGAAAAAACTGTTCTTGAACTTGTTGAACTTATTTCTGCTTTCGAAGAGAAATTCAACGTTTCTGCTGCTGCTGTAGCTGTTGCTGCTGGTCCTGCTGCTGCTGCTGCTGAAGAGCAATCTGAATTCAATGTTGAATTGACTTCTTTTGGCGCAAACAAAGTTGCTGTAATTAAAGCAGTTCGTGAAGCAACTGGCCTTGGCTTGAAAGAAGCTAAAGACATGGTTGAAAGCGCTCCTACAGTTCTTAAAGAAGGCGTTTCTAAAGAAGAAGGCGAAGAACTTAAGAAGAAACTTGAAGAAGCTGGTGCTACAGTTACTCTTAAGTAATAGCTTAAGGGAGCCGGTTTTTTTATAATCAGCTCCAAAAATTGGCTGATGGCTCTTGGGTCATCAGCCTTTTTGCGTTACAATAATCGGCTCGATTTTTGTTTGCATGATATAAAAATCATACAAATTAAAAATAAACATAATGAACAAACGTTTACCAATATTTTTCAGTAAAAAAATATTGATAAGCGTTTTAATACCACTAAAAATTGCAGCATTTGTAAAGAGTGGTGGCCATATCGGCCAGCGTAATTCCTTCTGAGCCCGTTCTGCAGGCGGGCTTGGTTTACACTTTCCGAGGACTCCAGATGGCATACTCATATACCGAAAAGAAACGGATCCGTAAGAATTTTGGTAAATTGCCTAGCGTTATGGATGCTCCGTACCTGCTCGCGATTCAAGTCGACTCGTACAGAACGTTCTTACAAGATGGCAAATCACCAAAAAACCGCGAAGATATCGGTCTCCAAGCCGCATTTCGTTCAGTTTTTCCTATAGAAAGTTATTCTGGCAATGCTGCTTTAGAATTTGTTGAGTATAGTCTTGGTAAGCCTGAGTTTGATGTACGCGAATGTATTCTTCGTGGCTCAACTTATGCAGCACCAATGCGTGTAAAAATTCGTTTGATCCTGAAAGATCGTGAAACGAAGTCAATTAAAGACGTACGTGAACAAGAAGTCTATATGGGCGAAATGCCATTGATGACGGATAACGGTACCTTTGTAATTAATGGTACCGAGCGTGTAATCGTATCTCAATTACACCGTTCACCAGGCGTATTCTTTGACCACGATAAAGGTAAGACTCACTCAAGTGGTAAAGTCCTTTATTCAGCGCGTATCATTCCTTACCGTGGTTCATGGTTAGATTTTGAATTCGATGCCAAAGACCTGGTCTATGTACGTATTGACCGTCGTCGTAAATTACTTGCGACTGTGGTGCTGCGTGCGCTGGGTTATAGCAACGAAAACATTCTCAACATGTTCTACGAGAAAGTCCCTGTATATCTTGACATGGGTAGCTATCAAATTGACTTGGTGCCGGAACGTCTGCGCGGCGAAATGGCACAATTTGACATCTTGGATAAAGATGGCAAGGCAATCGTTGAACAAGGTAAACGTATTAACGCGCGTCATGTACGTCAGATGGAAGCTTCAGGTCTTGAAAAACTTGCAGTGCCTGATGAGTATTTGTATGAGCGTATCACGGCTGAAGACATCGCATTAAAAGATGGCGACGTGATTGCTGCAAATACCGTATTGAGCCATGAAGTCATGGTGAAAATTGCAGAAGGCGGCGTGAAGCAGTTTAATGTTCTGTTCACCAATGATATCGACCGTGGTTCATTCGTTGCAGATTCTCTACGTGCAGATACTACGACCACTCGTGAAGAAGCATTAGTAGAAATCTACAAAGTCATGCGTCCGGGCGAGCCACCAACCAAAGAAGCAGCTGAGAACCTGTTCAATAACCTGTTCTTCTCTTCTGAGCGTTATGACTTGTCTCCAGTCGGTCGTATGAAGTTCAACCGTCGTTTGGGTCGCCCTTATGAAGTGGGTACAGACCAGAAGTCGCGTGAAGTTGAAGGTATTCTCTCGAACGAAGATATCACTGATGTATTGAAAACATTAGTTGAAATCCGTAACGGTAAAGGTGAAGTCGACGATATCGATCACTTGGGTAACCGTCGTGTTCGTTCTGTGGGCGAAATGACAGAAAACCAATTCCGTGTCGGTCTGGTTCGTGTAGAACGTGCTGTTAAAGAACGTTTATCTCAAGCTGAAACAGATAACCTGTCTCCGCAAGATCTAATCAATGCGAAGCCTGTTGCTGCTGCAATCAAAGAATTCTTTGGTTCAAGCCAGTTGTCTCAGTTCATGGATCAAAACAACCCGTTGTCTGAAATCACGCACAAGCGTCGTGTATCAGCACTTGGTCCCGGTGGTTTGACGCGTGAACGTGCAGGCTTTGAAGTGCGTGACGTACATCAAACGCATTACGGTCGTGTATGTCCAATTGAAACGCCGGAAGGTCCAAACATTGGTTTGATCAACTCGCTTTCTGTATATGCTAAAGCGAACAACTTCGGTTTCCTGGAAACGCCTTACCGTAAAGTAGTTGATGGCCGTGTAACCATGGACATTGAATACCTGTCTGCGATTGAAGAAGTGGGTACTGTGATTGCACAGGCCGATTCTGCAGTAGATGCTGATGGTAATTTATTAGAAGAAGTTGTATCTGTACGTCACCAAGGTGACTTCGTACGCATGCCACCGGAAAAAGTAACGCATATGGATGTATCTGCTCAGCAGGTTGTATCTGTGGCTGCGTCACTGATTCCATTCCTTGAACACGATGATGCCAACCGTGCATTGATGGGTTCAAACATGCAACGTCAGGCTGTTCCTACGTTAATCGCTGACAAACCACTCGTAGGTACGGGTATGGAAGCGAACGTAGCACATGACTCTGGTGTATGTGTGATCGCTCAGCGTGGTGGTCGTATCGAGTTTGTTGATGCATCTCGTGTCGTGATTCGTGTGAACGAAGAGGAGATGATCGCAGGTGAGGCAGGTGTAGATATCTATAACCTGATCAAATACACCCGTTCAAACCAAAACACCTGTATCAACCAGAAAGTTCTGGTGAACCTGGGCGATAAAGTGGGTCGTGGTGACGTATTAGCTGATGGTCCATCGACTGATGGCGGTGAGCTAGCGCTTGGTCAAAACATGCGCGTCGCATTCATGACCTGGAACGGTTATAACTACGAAGACTCGATCTTACTTTCAGAGCGTGTACTTCAAGAAGACCGTTTAACCTCGATTCATATCCAGGAATTGTCATGTGTCGCACGTGATACTAAGCTTGGTGCTGAAGAAATCACGGCCGATATCCCGAATGTGGGTGAAGCAGCGCTTTCTAAACTTGATGAATCAGGTATTGTTTACATCGGTGCTGAAGTAACAGCAGGTGATATTCTTGTTGGTAAAGTGACGCCTAAAGGTGAAACGCAGCTAACGCCGGAAGAAAAATTGCTTCGTGCAATCTTCGGTGAAAAAGCAGCTGACGTTAAAGATTCATCTTTACGCGTTCCATCTGGTACCAAAGGTACTGTGATTGATGTTCAAGTGTTTACACGTGATGGTCTTGAAAAAGACGAACGTGCTCAAGCAATTGAAAAAGCTCAGCTTGATGCTTACCGTAAAGACTTGAAAGAAGAGTTCAAGATCTTTGAAGAAGCAGCACGTGAACGTGTAATTCGTTTGTTGAACGGTCAAGAGTCGAATGGTGGCGGTACCACTAAACGTGGCGACAAACTGTCTGAAGACGTGTTGTCTGGTTTAGAGCTTGTTGATCTTCTTGAAATTCAACCGGTTGATGAAGCAATCGCTGAACGTCTAACGCAAATTCAAGTGTTCTTGAAAGAGAAGAGCTTCGAAATTGACGAGAAATTTGCTGAGAAAAAACGCAAACTTTCTACAGGCGATGAGCTGACCACTGGCGTATTGAAAGTAGTTAAAGTTTATCTTGCGGTAAAACGTCGCATCCAGCCGGGTGATAAGATGGCCGGTCGTCACGGTAACAAGGGTGTTGTATCAAACATCTTGCCGGTAGAAGACATGCCACACGATGCCAATGGTGTACCTGTTGATATCGTACTGAACCCGCTGGGCGTACCATCGCGTATGAACGTGGGTCAGATTCTTGAAACTCACTTGGGTATGGCTGCCAAAGGTCTTGGCGATCAAATCGACAAGATGATGAAAGAACAGCGTACTGTACTTGAGCTTCGTGATTTCCTGGACAAGATTTATAACAAAGTTGGTGGCGAGCAAGAAGATCTTGACAGCTTGACTGATGAAGAAATCTTGAAACTTTCTGGTAACTTGCGTGCTGGTGTGCCTTTGGCAACACCTGTATTCGATGGTGCTGAAGAAGGTCAGATCAAAGAATTGTTACAACTTGCAGGTCTATCAAGTACTGGTCAGACAGTATTATATGATGGTCGTACTGGTGAGCGTTTCGACCGTCCAGTAACTGTAGGTTATATGTACATGCTGAAACTGAACCACTTGGTTGATGACAAGATGCATGCGCGTTCAACTGGTTCTTATTCTCTAGTCACGCAACAGCCGCTGGGTGGTAAAGCACAATTCGGTGGTCAGCGTTTCGGTGAGATGGAAGTCTGGGCACTAGAAGCTTACGGTGCAGCATATACGCTACAAGAAATGCTGACTGTGAAATCGGATGACGTTGAAGGTCGTACCCGTATCTACAAGAATATTGTAGATGGTAACCATTATATGGACCCGGGTATGCCTGAATCGTTCAACGTATTGACCAAAGAGATCCGTTCTTTAGGTATCAACATTGAACTGAAAAATGGTGACTAATTAGTTCCATTGAATCTCCCTTGCGAAGCAGTGCTTCTCACCTCTTTAAGAAAGAGGTGAAAGTCCCCCTTTATAAAGGGGGACTTAGGGGGATTCTTGGGATTCCCAATTCAGTTAAAAACAATATTTGTGACCCAGTCGAGAAGTGAAAATCTCCTCGACACACGGAGAAAAAAATTGAAAGACTTGCTCGATATCATGCGCAAAAAGACGGATTCAGACGGTCATGCTCCTGTAGAGTTTGACCGCATCCGTATTGGTCTTGCGTCACCAGAAATGATTAAGTCATGGTCTCACGGTGAAGTTAAAAAGCCAGAAACCATTAACTATCGTACGTTCAAACCGGAACGTGATGGTTTGTTCTGTGCCAAAATCTTTGGTCCAGTAAAAGATTACGAATGCTTGTGTGGTAAATACAAGCGTATGAAATACAAAGGCGTCATTTGTGAAAAATGTGGCGTTGAAGTAACAACTGCGAAAGTTCGTCGTGAACGTATGGGTCACATCGAGCTAGCTTCTCCAGTTGCGCACATCTGGTTCTTGAAATCATTGCCGAGCCGTATCGGTCTTCTTTTAGACATGACGCTACGTGATATCGAACGCGTATTGTATTTCGAATCTTATGTGGTTACCGATCCCGGTATGACCCCATTTGAGAAATACCAGCTTCTGAACGATGAAGAATACTTCAATGCGTTGGAAGAACACGGTGATGAATTCACAGCGAAAATGGGTGCAGAAGCGGTTCAAGACTTGTTGAAAGACATCGATCTTGAAGCTGAAATTGCGCGTCTTCGTGAAGAAATTCCTGTGACAACTTCAGAAACCAAGCTGAAAAAAGCCTCTAAGCGTTTGAAGTTGATGGAAGCATTCAACGATTCGAACAACAAGCCAGAATGGATGGTGTTGACTGTACTTCCAGTTCTGCCACCAGACCTTCGTCCGTTGGTACCACTTGAAGGTGGTCGTTTCGCGACTTCTGACTTGAACGATCTTTACCGTCGTGTGATTAACCGTAACAACCGTTTGAAGCGTCTTCTTGACCTTGCGGCGCCAGACATCATCGTACGTAACGAAAAACGTATGTTGCAAGAGTCTGTCGATGCATTGTTGGACAACGGTCGTCGTGGTCGTGCAATTACCGGTTCGAACAAGCGTCCGCTTAAATCTTTGGCAGATATGATCAAAGGTAAGCAAGGTCGTTTCCGTCAGAACTTATTGGGTAAACGTGTCGATTACTCAGGTCGTTCGGTCATTACCGTTGGTCCAAACCTGCGTTTGCACCAATGTGGTCTTCCGAAGAAAATGGCACTTGAACTGTTCAAGCCATTCATTTTCGCGAAACTACAAGCATCTGGTCAAGCAACCACCATTAAAGCTGCGAAGAAAATGGTTGAGCGCGAGACGCCAGAAGTTTGGGACGTTCTTGCTCACGTGATCCGTCAACATCCAGTGATGTTGAACCGTGCGCCAACACTTCACCGTCTAGGTCTTCAAGCATTTGAACCGATCCTGATTGAAGGTAAGGCGATCCGTCTACACCCGCTCGTGTGTGCTGCGTTTAACGCCGACTTCGATGGTGACCAAATGGCGGTACACGTCCCATTAACACTTGAAGCGCAGTTAGAAGCGCGTGCGTTAATGATGTCGACCAACAACATCTTGTCTCCAGCGAACGGTGAGCCAATCATCGTGCCGTCTCAGGACGTTGTCTTGGGCTTGTATTACATCACGCGTGATGCAATCAATGCCAAGGGTGAGGGCATGGTGTTCGCGGATACTCACGAAGTAAACCGTGCACTGGCAACAGGTCAGGTTGATCTACACGCTCGCGTTAAAGCACGTGTACACCAGACTGTCATCGATGAAGATGGCAACCGTGAACATCAAACCATTATTGTAGATACCACACCTGGTCGCTGCCTACTTTGGGAAGTTGTGCCTGAAGGTATGGATTTCCAGCAAATTAACGTTGAGATGACCAAGAAAAACATCTCGAAGTTAATTAACTCTTGCTACCGTAAATTGGGTCTGAAAGATACTGTTATCTTCGCTGACCAATTGATGTACCTAGGCTTCCGTCAGGCGACGCGTTCAGGTGTATCTGTCGGTATGGAAGACATGGTTATTCCACCGCAAAAACAAGTCATTATTGGTAAAGCGGAAGCTGAAGTTCGTGAAATCGAACAACAGTTCGAACAAGGTTTCGTAACTGCCGGCGAACGTTATAACAAAGTGGTCGATATTTGGGCGCGTACCAATGACCAGGTTGCTAAAGCGATGATGGACAACTTGTCTTTCACGACTGTTAAAAACAAACAGGGTGAAGACGAGAAGCAAAAATCATTCAACTCGATCTACATGATGTCTGACTCGGGTGCCCGTGGTTCGGCAGCTCAGATTCGTCAGTTGGCGGGTATGCGTGGTTTGATGGCGAAGCCGGATGGCTCGATCATTGAGACCCCAATTAAAGCGAACTTCCGTGAAGGTTTGACTGTACTCCAGTACTTCATCTCGACACACGGTGCGCGTAAAGGTTTGGCCGATACAGCACTGAAAACTGCGAACTCTGGTTACTTGACGCGTCGTCTGGTAGACGTTGCGCAAGACTTGGTGATTACCGAGCCAGATTGTGGCACCTTCGACGGTCTAGTAATGACACCATTCATTCAAGGTGGCGATGTCATCGAGAACTTGGGTGCACGAGTATTGGGTCGTGTGGTTGCTGAAGATGTGAAACGTGTCGGTACAGACGAAGTTCTGCTTCCACGTAATACTTTAATTGACGAGAAACTGGCGACGTTTATCGAAAGCCAAGGTGTCGACGAAATTAAAGTACGTTCGGTTGTAAACTGTGCGTCTACTTTCGGTGTATGTGCGAAATGTTACGGCCGTGACTTGGCGCGTGGTCATCAGGTGAACCCGGGTGAGTCTGTTGGTGTCATGGCAGCTCAATCGATTGGTGAACCAGGTACACAGTTAACTATGCGTACCTTCCACGTGGGTGGTGCTGCAAGCCGAACGTCTGCTGCAAACAGCGTACAAGTTCGTAACCAGGGTACAGTGCGTTTCCACAACGTGAAAACAGTACAACATGCCAAAGGTCACTTGGTATCGACTTCACGTTCAGGTGAAATCGGTATCGCGGATGATTTAGGTCGTGAGCGTGAGCGCTATAAACTGCCTTACGGTGCGTCTATCTTGCTAAAAGATGGCGAAGCTGTAGAAGCAGGCGGTATCGTGGCGACTTGGGATCCGCATACACATCCATTGGTAACAGAAGTTGCAGGTAAAGTGCGTTTCAGCCAGATCGCTGATGGCGTGACCGTGACTTCGAAAACTGATGATGCAACAGGTATGTCAACCATCGAAATCTTGCCAGTGACTTCACGTCCTGCGTCAGGTAAAGATTTGCGTCCTGCTGTAGTGTTAGACACAGTTGAAGGCACTGAACAGTTCTACTTCTTGCCACAAAACACCATTCTTTCTGTCCGTGATGGCGAAACGATTGGTGTCGGTGACGTTATTGGTCGTGTACCACAAGAATCTTCACGTACCCGTGATATTACCGGTGGTCTACCGCGTGTAGCTGACTTGTTCGAAGCACGTAAGCCGAAAGAGCATGCAATCCTTGCAGAAGTATCGGGCGTTGTGAGCTTCGGTAAAGAAACCAAAGGTAAGAACCGTCTGGTGATTACACCGGATGATGGCTCTGAGATTTACGAAGAGCTGATTCCGAAATGGCGTACCATTAACGTGTTCGAAGGCGAACATGTGAACCGTGGTGAAACCATTTCTGACGGCCCACAGAACCCGCATGACATTTTACGTCTGAAAGGTGAAGTGGCGCTGACCAACTACATCGTGAACGAAGTTCAGGACGTATACCGTCTGCAAGGTGTAAAAATCAACGACAAGCACATTGAAGTCATCGTACGTCAAATGCTGCGTAAAGTGGATATCACTGATGGTGGCGATACCAGCTTCATCAAAGGCGAACAAGTGGATTACATCCGTGTTGTACAGGAAAACCAAGCAGTTCTTGCACAAAACAAGTTCCCTGCGAAGTTTGAACGTCTATTGATGGGTATTACCAAAGCGTCGCTTTCGACTGACTCGTTCATCTCTGCTGCATCGTTCCAGGAAACCACACGTGTGTTAACTGAAGCGGCTGTAACAGGTAAAGAAGATGACTTACGCGGTCTGAAAGAAAACGTGGTTGTAGGTCGTCTGATCCCAGCGGGTACAGGTTTGGCTTACCATCTCGAGCGTCGTCGTCAAGAAGCAGAAGCTGCAGAATTTGAACTGCACAATGACTTCTCTGATGTTGATCAAGCTTTAAGTCAAGCATTTAACGAAGAATTCTAATTCAAGTTAAAGCTAAAAAAGAGACGCCTTCGGGCGTCTTTTTTTGTCTTAAATACATAAAAATTAAAAGCTAATTAAAGGCTAAACAGCGGAATAATCCATTGATACTTACAAAACTCAGCAGGAATACCGAGAGAAGTAACACGCTCCATGTTTTAGTTTTATAAAATGAAGATAAGCTAAATTAAAGTATGAAAAGGAAGGCCAAAGTCATGAAAAAATTAATGGGTGTGATGGCAGTTGCAACTCTCTCCACCTTTATGCTGGCAGGTTGTGAAAACATGTCGAGCAAAAATCAACGTATTGGTGCTGCTGCCTTAGGTGGTGCCGTCGGTGGTGGCGTAGGTAATAGTGTCGGTGGTGGTGTCGGTTCTGCGATTGGTGGTGGTGCCGGTGCTGCAGTAGGTAGTAAATCCCAAGGTGGTTCCAACCGTAATGCAACCTATAGTGGTGTAGGTGGTGCGGTAGGATCAGCAGTCGGTAAAAGCATCTTTGGTGGTAATGCCGGTGCTGCAATCGGTGGTGCCATCGGTGGTGGTGCCGGAGCTGCCATTGAACAGGATAACCGTCGTCGTTAAGTCCTGTTTCACTTGTAAAATAATCTAAATTTAAAAGCGCCATATGGGCGCTTTTATCTTATTTGACAGATAGGCTTTTCCCTTTGCTCTGTTTTCGCCGGATATAAACCGTTTTCTCTACTTCCGCAATCCTGACCCCGGCTTCATCATAGATATTTAGCTGATAATTGCGGTATACAGGTGCATTGTTGGCCGCCAAATTGATAATTGTGCTGATTTCTTCAGCAGAGATCCGGATGTCCGCGATCACGGTGCCGCGGCCAGGAGCCAAAAACTGAATACTGGCACCTTTATCCCAGACCAGATATTTCGGCCCCAAATGATGCATCAGCAGTAACATATAAAAAGGATCGACCATCGAATACAGGCTGCCACCAAAATGTACGCCGACAATATTCTGGTTTTTATGGGTCAGTGGCATTTTGACCCGAATGTGATAATGATTAAAATCAATTTTATCAATTTCGATGCCTGCACCACGATAGGGGGCATAGCGGTTCAGAATAAATTTTGAAACCAAAGGCAGTTTTTGAATTTTCTGGAATAGGCTCATGCTGACATTCTTTTTTCTTGTGTAGTTATGCATACTAGAGCAACAAAAATGCGCTGGCATTGATAAATTATTCCGATTTATAAACTATGCGGTCAATAACAACAACAGGATCAAAACATGGAAATGCAATGGGTCGATACCACGGATCAGCAGCGTCTTTGCGTTAAAACTTACGGACAGCCCACACGGCCGGCATTGGTACTGGTTCATGGCTACCCCGATCATCAAGCGGTTTGGGAGCCAGTCATTGCTTATTTGAGTCAGGATTATTTTGTTGTGAGCTACGATGTGCGCGGCGCAGGTGAGTCCAGTATTCCTCAAAAAATCTCGGATTACCGCTTGGCACGCTTAAGTCAGGATCTGGAAGAGGTAGTGAGCAAGGTATTGCCGAATCGTGGTTTTCATCTGGCAGCGCATGACTGGGGTTCAATTCAGTCTTGGGAATCTGTCACAGATTTAAGATTCAAAGGCCGAATTCTGTCTTATAGCACGCTGTCTGGCCCTTGTCTGGATCATGCTGCTTTCTGGATGCGCGAGCAGTTCAATCAAGACAAAGCAAAATTTTTAAAGCAAATGAGCAAGTCCTGGTATATCGCGGTATTTCAGTTGCCTTTACTAGCCCCCTTGGCCTGGA
This sequence comes from Acinetobacter sp. YH18001, assembly GCF_013416975.1. NCBI lineage: Bacteria > Pseudomonadati > Pseudomonadota > Gammaproteobacteria > Moraxellales > Moraxellaceae > Acinetobacter > Acinetobacter sp. YH18001. The sequence continues at coordinate 14,992 of NZ_VPEU01000027.1, forward strand.
ATTTTTTTAATCCGCAGCGCTGGGCCAAGATTGTCCGGCAATTAGAAAGACGGGACGATCTGCCGCTGAACCGGAAGATCGTCAAAGATGGCAAGTATGGGGTAAACCTGTATCGGGCCAATTTTTTACCGCGTTTGGCCCGACCACGGCAGCGCTTTGCCATCTGTCCGGTACAAGCGATTGTACTGAAATATGACCAGTTTGTCGGGCCTGATCTGGTCGATGAGATGGCAAAATGGGTCGATAATTTCTCTAAAGTGGAACTGGACGCCAATCACTGGGCAATTCTGAGCCAGCCAGAACAAGTGGCTCAATTAATTGATCACTTTATTCAGCGTCAATCTGCTGAAGTCGTCTAATCAGCCTCAGCACTGAACATGACTGCTGAAAGGAAAAGTGGCGGAATTTTTATCCGAATTTTCTGATAAAATAGCCGCTTTCTCTCTATTCCGATTCATTATGTTCGCAATTCTTGCTGCTATTGGAGTCATGTTCGGACTCTCATTGGCACGTGTACCTGTGGTTTTTGCCCTGGTCATTGGTGCTGTTACAGGTGGTTTACTGGCAGGTCTTGGCCTCCAGGGAACCTTGGACGCGTTTAACAATGGCTTGGGCGGCGGTGCCAAAATTGCCTTGGCTTACGGTATTTTAGGTGCATTTGCTTTGGCGTTGGCACGTTCAGGTTTGCCGGATTTGTTGGCGTATAAAATGATCAACACCTTAAAAGGTGAGGCTGATTTTAAAGCACAAAACCGGGTGAAATATCTGATCTTTTTTACAGTAGCCATTGCTGCGGTATTTTCCCAGAACGTGATTCCGGTACATATCGCCTTTATTCCAGTCCTGATTCCACCATTATTGACTGTATTTAACCATTTAAAGCTCGACCGTCGTTTGATTGCCTGTTTGCTGACATTTGGTCTGGTGGGAACCTATATGCTGATTCCAGTCGGTTTTGGTGCAATCTTCCTGAATGATATTCTCGGACATAACATCAATACCTTTGGTAAGCCATACGGATTTGAAATTAGCTATGACCAGATTCCATCTGCGATGGCAATTCCAGTATTCGGGATGTTTGTAGGCTTATTGGTGGCGATCTTTATTAGCTATCGCAAACCACGTCAATATCAAGATATTCATGTCCAGGAACAGCAAAGTATTTCCGCTGAATTGGGTGTGGCTGAGCAGGTTAAACCGCAGATTGCCAAATTTACCATCTGGATGGCAGGTCTTGCAGTTATTGCCACATTGGCGGTACAGCTTTATTCAGACTCGATGATTCTGGCTGGTCTGGTCGGTGTCGCGATCCTGAGTTGTGCCGGGATCTTTAAATGGAAAGAAGCGGATGATGTGATCATTACTGGTATGCGCATGATGGCGCTAGTTGGCTTTATCATGATTGCGGCACAAGGCTTTGCCGCGGTGATTGAAGCGACTAATCAGGTACCAACCTTGGTTGAAGCGTCAGTGAACTGGATTGGTAATAGTCAGGCACTGGCCGCATTTCTGATGCTGTTGATTGGTTTGCTGATCACATTGGGCATTGGTTCGTCTTTCTCGACTATTCCTATTCTGGCGATTATTTATGTTCCGCTGTGTATCCAGTTTGGTTTCAGCCCGGCTGCGACCATTGCCATTATCGGGACTGCGGCGGCTTTAGGCGATGCCGGCTCTCCAGCTTCAGACTCTACTCTAGGCCCAACATCCGGTCTGAATATGGATGGTCAGCATGACCATATGAAAGACAGTGTGGTTCCAACTTTCATTCATTTTAATATCCCGCTGATGATTTTTGGCTGGATTGCGGCGATGGTGCTGTAATTTAATTATACGGACTTGAGTGAATATTAAATTCACTCAAGGGGTATTTTAAATGGCTTTATAATATATATTTAAAATACATGTTTTAATGGTTTTAAATATAAAAATGAGTTTATTTCTTTAAATAACCTTATTTAAATCTGATTAGATTGGTTGGTATTAAAACCAACCAATTTAGTATATTTAAAATAAATAATATATAAAAACAATAACTTAAATAATATTTATAATTTAGTTTTATAATCTCTATTGCATGTTAAATCCCTCCACGTTTATCATTAAATTAATATTTAAATTCTTAATAAATAATCTTCCAGTGGGGTATTTTAAAATGTTAAAACAAGTTGCTCTAATTGCATTAATGGGTCTTTCTGCATCGGCGATGGCAGGTCAATGGCAAGTGAAAGTCGGTGGTTCTGTATTGGCGCCACAAAATGATGATAACGGTATTATTGCAGGCGGTAAGGCAATTGTAAGTAATGAGGTGGGCTTTACTCCTTCAGTAGAATATTTTTTTGATAACTCTCCTATTTCTGTAGAGCTTTTATTGGCGACGCCTTTTAAACATGATGTAAGCATTGAAGGTGTAGGGGAGAACGTAGCAAGTTTCAAACATTTACCACCTACAGTGACCGCTAAATACAACTTTAAAAATTCAACCCGCTTTACTCCTTATGTCGGTATTGGTGCAACCGTAGTGGTTCCTTGGGATGAAGAAATTGCAATTGAAGGTGCTAAATTGGAGGCGGATGTCGCCTATGGTGTAGCCGGTCAGATCGGTTTCAACTTTCAGCCAGCCGATGCCAAAAACTGGGGTGTATATGCAGATGTGCGTTATGCTCAGGTTGAAACAGACTTAGAGCTCAATGGTACGAACATTGGTGAGCTGAAAGTTAATCCTTGGGTATATACAGTCGGCTATAGCTATAAATTCTAAGCTTTCATATTTCTGGATTGATTTTCCAAAGGCCTCATCTTGTATGAGGCTTTTTTTTTCAAAATAACAACGATTTATAACCTATTGAAATTGAGCAGATTGGCAATGTTCAAATATATTAAAACGAATAAAGTAAATATTAATTGAATACGACTTAATAATTGAATAATAAGGAAGATCAGCATGAGATTTTTAATGAAGAGTATTGTGATCTTCTGCGGCCTGTTGGTCGCACCTGCCTATGCCGCAAGTTTTGATTGTCAGAAAGCTGAAACCGTGACCGAAAAAGCCATTTGTGAACATCGTCTGCTTAATGATGCCGATGTCAAAATGAGTACCAGCTATCATATCTTACGGCGTATGGTTCCCATGGGCACGCGTTCAGTGATACAGCGCGATCAGGTCAAATGGTTGCAGTTTCGCGACCAGTGTCTGGAATCGGTCTCTTGCCTGAACCAAGTCTATAATATGCGTCAACAGCAACTGGACTTGCAGTTTCAGCGCATTTATAAGCTTGGGCCTTATTAAGTCTGACAGTCGGTCTGGCAAAGATTAAAATCCTGCCAGACCAAGTGCTCAAAAATATCTTGTGAAAAAATATACCACTGACTATTGAAAATTGAGGAACTCACTCCATTCATATAGGCAACAGTATTGACCTGTATTTAAAATAAAAGGAGTGATTAATGAGCGAGTCTAACGCACAAAAACATAGTTTTCAGGCTGAAGTGGCTCAGTTACTACATCTCGTGACCCATTCGCTTTATTCAAACCCTGAAATTTTTCTGCGCGAACTGATTTCGAATGCCTCGGATGCTTGTGACAAATTGCGTTTTGAAGGGATCAATCATCCCGAATTTTATGAAAATGATCCGGATTTACGCGTTCGTGTCAGCCTTGATGCAGAGAATAAGACCATTACCATTTCAGATAACGGAATTGGTCTAAGCGAACAGGAAGCTATTGATAATTTAGGCACCATTGCCAAATCGGGCACCAAAGACTTTATGTCTAAACTGACCGGTGACCAGAAGGCCGATGCCCAGCTGATTGGCCAGTTTGGGGTCGGTTTCTATTCAGGTTTTATTGTGGCAGACAAGATCACGGTAGAATCACGTCGTGCCGGTGCAGATGCATCTGAAGGTGTACGCTGGATTAGTGGCGGCACTGGTGAATTTGAAGTTGAGCAAATTCAAAAAGCAGGCCGTGGTACCGATATTATTCTGCATCTGCGTGAAGATGCGCTGGACTATTTGCAAAGCCATAAGGTTAAGCAAATTATTAATAAATACTCAGACCACATCAGCCTGCCAATCCAGATGCAAAAAGAAGTCTGGCAGGAGGAAGAAGCGGCTGAAGGTGAAACACCGAAAGGTGGCCAGTATGTCAAGACTGATGAGTGGGAAGCGATTAACTCGGCCAGCGCACTCTGGACACGGAGCAAGTCTGAAATTACTGAAGAACAATATGTCGAGTTCTATAAAAACTTAAGCCATGATTTCACGGCGCCATTGGCTTGGGCGCATAACCGGGTGGAAGGCAGTACTGAATATACCCAGTTATTGTATATTCCAAGCAAAGCCCCACATGACATTTTCACCCGTGAATCAAAAGCCGGCATCAAGCTGTATGTGAAACGCGTCTTTATTATGGATGATGCGGATAATCTGATTCCGAATTACCTGCGCTTTGTACAAGGCGTGGTAGACAGTGCCGATTTACCACTGAACGTCAGCCGTGAGTTACTGCAAGAAAGCCGCGATGTGAAAACCATCCGTGACGGGAATGCCCGCCGTATCCTGACGATTCTGGATCATCTGGCCAAATCTGAAGATGAAAAAGATCAGGAAAAATTCAAGACTTTCCATCAGGAATTTGCTTCAGTGTTGAAAGAAGGCCTGGGTGAAGATTTTGCCAACCGTGAACGTATTTTGAAACTGCTGCGTTATGCAACCTCGAACAATGATGAAGTCAGCACGTCATTGGCAGACTATAAAGCAGGCATGAAAGATGGCCAGAAAGCCATCTATTATGTGACTGCAGACAGCCTGAATGCTGCAAAGAATTCACCGCAGCTGGAACTGTTCAAGAAGAAAGGCATTGAAGTTCTGCTCATGACCGAACGCGTAGATGAATGGGCGATGAACTTTGTGAATGAGTTCGATGGCACGCCGTTGCAAAACGTGTCTAAGGGTGCAGTTGATTTGGGCGATCTTCAGGATGCTGAAGAGAAAAAAGCACTTGAAGAAGCCGCAGCCCAGTTTAAACCGGTGGTCGAGAAGCTGACTGATTCACTCAAAGACAAGACCAAAGAAGTGCGCGTGACTACGCGTCTGGTCGATTCACCGGCCTGTCTGGTGACTGGAGAAGGGGAACTATCTCCACAATTAATCCGTATGCTAAAAGATGCAGGTCAGCCTGTACCGGATATGAAGCCGATTCTGGAAATCAACCCGGAACATCCTTTGGTGAAAAAACTGGATGGCTCAGCGCAGTTTGATGATCTGGCCAATGTGATCTTTGATCAAGCGGTGATTGCAGAAGGCGGATTACCAGAAAATCCTGCTGAGTATGTGAAGCGTATCAATAGCTTATTGCTTGCTTAACGCATGATGCTTTAAGCTAAAAAATCCCTCTACGGAGTAATGCCAGTCAGTTAAGGAATTGACTGGCATTTTCTTTTTCAAATTCATGATTATATCTGATAGATAGAAAAGTCATTCGCAACTGTTTGAGGCATGAGGTGTATTGCACCGCAAGATTTAAAAATGATTGTTTCTGCGACAAATTTACTAATCGATGGTGGCTGACGAGTTTTGCGGTGAGGAGTGTTGCTCCGCAAGATGCCTTCCTTGCGAAGCTTCGCTTCTCATTTGGGCGAAACCAAAGTAAAAAATTATTTTTAAGTATTTGATTTATAAATTTAAGACTCCGTCGTGAACGACTAAAAAGTTAAAGAGTCTATTTCTAAACTCCTTAACTAATCAGCATTACCTCTACGGAGGGATTTTTTATATCTGCACCGCGCTTGAGTTTAAAACAATGCCTCTAAACGCACCAAAGCACCAACATAGTGATCACGATCTTCGCGATGATCATTCAGATAGTTGAGGTCGGTCTGTACAAAAAACCATTCACGTAAAAAAGGCTGTCTCCAGGACACATATGGTCCCCAGCGATTAAGACGCAGATCCTTGTCATTTAGATAACCGCCAGTATAAATACCATAGCTAAAACGGTTGTCCTGAAAAAACTGATGTTGCCTAAAGGTATAGTTGTCCCAGGTCAGATCGTCATCTTGATCATCTGCATAGGTCAGACTGAGCTGATTGGAAAAAAATGCCTGATTGGGACGGGCATGGATCAGTTCCAGATTGGTACGCAAATAGTTTTCACTTTGAATCCCGTAGCGATAAATCTGTTCGGCATGAAAAAAGTAGTCATTTTCCAGTGTCCAATCTTTACTGGCTTTGACGCGCAGGTAGATATCATCTCCGGAGCGTAAACCTAGATCCAGATCGGTTTCAAAAGGAATCCGGTCTGACCATTCCGACCAACGTAAGGCGAATGAGCTGTTATCCTGGCGTGCGCGCTTGGTATCGAGACGCTTATCTCCAGATGTTGCCGGATTTTCATTGGTAATCGCGACATTACTGTCTAATTCATTGTCCAGACTGTCATCACCGAAGACCAGACTCAGCTTTTGTTCTAAGGTGGGAAGTTTGATTCTGCCACGGATACGGGGCTTAATCTCATAGCCCTCATATTCATCCCAGCGATTATCCAAAATGACACGCAGTGTGGCGGCAGCCGGCTGATCCGGATCAGTTTCACCGAACCAGTTGTCAATCTTATGCGCAGTACGATCTGCCCATTCTCGGATGCCTTTCTGTTTCTGATCGGCCCATGAATGATTTTCCGTTTCTAGCGTTGGCGGGACGATGGCGGTATTCGACTGCTCTGGAAGAATGGTTGGTGTTGCATCAATCAAACGCGGAATTTGATCCAGAAGTCCTGAACGTGCCGGCTCAACACTCTCCGAGTTTTTTTCCTGGTCTGAAGAAGCATCTTTTACTGAATTTGCCCAAGACATGCTACTGCTGATTCCCATGCCAAGAGAGAGCAGGAAGATCTGAGTAATTCGATTTATTTGCATGAGATATTTATTACTCTTGTATTCTTTTATTCAGCTGTAGTTTTCTTAAATATAGCGATAAAAAGCAAGTTAAAGCTACAAAATAACAGCAATTATTCAATGATTTGAGTCTGAATTGCCTGATAAAGCTCCATGACCTGAATGGGTTGCGACATCATTAAAATAATCGTGTGAATTTTTTGCCAGTTTAGCTGTTGATCACGTTGCAGCAAGATAGATGGATAGGCCAGTTCATCCTCTGCGAGAGACAGGCGTTTTTCACCATGAATCATGCGTATTCGCTGATGTTCTTGCAATAAGAGTATCGGTGTAGAGAAATCCGCAAGGGCTTCCTCAAATGAGATAAATTTTTGTTTCTGAATCGAATCTGCCGGAATATAAGGATAATAATCGGGTTGTGTCCAGACTATTTCTGCTTGTTGCAAATAGGCTTTTGACAACAGATGCAATTGCGTGAAACCTGTACTTAATTGAGGCCACGACAGCGATTTAATCGCAGCAGCCTGATACTGATGCTGACTCAACCAATGCTCAATACAATAGTGCGCCTGTAATTGACTTGATGCACCCAAAAGCATCAGATATTTAATAAACTGGCCTTGCCGATTCAGCTGCTCCACCAAATAAACTTGGCGTGCCTGCCAGTGATCTTCTGCGGCATAGTACAGCACAATATCCAGATAGGCTGGATGCCCGACATCAGGTTCCAATTCTAAAGCACAAAGCCGCTGGAGATTGGTATCTTCCGGAGTCAAAGGCTGAACCTGCGCAATCACGTCTCCCAGTTGAATCTCGGTGGGAAAATCGATCACTTCTGGGACAATAATTTTTTCCTGCACAATCGCAGTTTCAGTGGGTAATGGATGATCTAGATACTCAGACGTGGCCTGTATCTGAATGTGTGGTTCATCTGAATGATTTAAGCTTAATGAGTTGATTTTTGCTTTTTGTCGGCCACGATGATATCGAGTCGTTGCCGCCGCTTTTAAGCTGGCTTCTGCTTCATTCAGGGATAAGGCCGGTACAGTCAATGGAGGAGCCGCTTGCAGACCGGTTGTCAATTGTTGCTGTGACAGCCAGATAGAACATTGTTGTAACTCATTCCATTCACTGTTTAGTGCAGGATGCTTCGGTGCCGGAATTAGCCAGACCTGCCAGCCACGCTCAGGATGATGTAGAATTGCCCAGCCTATATCTGGCTGGGTATACAGTGCCTTTTCCAGAGCTGGAATTTCAGTGAAATAACCACAAAAACTTAGATGATAGGGGGTACTGGCGGAAAATTGATAGGCAGCAAGTTCAGGCTGGGTCTGGGCTTTAAACGCTAAAATCTGATTTTTAAAAATAGGTTCATCACAAAGATTAAAGATATCACGAATTCTTTTTTTGAAACGGGCCACGTCGTACAGAGGTAGAGCCTGATGCTCCAGTTGCTGGATCAATTCATGTAATTCCTTGACTAAGTGTGCTTTTTTTAAAGCGTTCATTTTATATCTCTAGATATGTTTTAGCGCTTTATCCAAAGTTTGGGCCAGCACCATATTCAGCGCCAACTCGATTAATTTGTATTCAGCAGAATGAGGATCTGTATGGCGTTCTGCCATTTCAATCAGAAAATCAATAGAAATGGACTGAGGTGAAATTTTGCCCTGCACCAATGCCTGAAGTCTGTTCATAACAATGCTTTTGTATTATCAGTATTTTTATATTGCTACAATTATATGCGTAGATCACATGAAATAGTGATTTATTTTAACTGTTTTATATTTATAAACTAGTAAATTTAATGACAAAAAAGCGATCAATATCAATGGAAAATAACAAAATATGAAATGATCGATAATTTTTAAAATACAGATTTTCTTCAGAGAGCAGCTAAATTAAATCGATATAAAAAAACAGGCTGAATCAATCAGCCTGTTTGCATAAAAACTTGTTGGGTATTAAGCAGTTTTTTCAGTTGCCGGCGTTGCAGTTTCTGTATTTACAGTTTCAGCAGGTGCTTTGCTTGCCGGAAAGTCTGGCAGATAAACCACTTGTGCCATTTGCGCTGATGCTTGAACAGAAAAAGCCATAACAGTTGCTGCGAAAGCAAATTTAAGAGCATTCATGGGACGACCTTTAATATCAGGGTGCTCAATAACTTGAGCAGAGGGGAGAGTATTTAAACTTGATTTGGGTGAAATCATAACAAATAAGGCTGAATAGAAAATGATAGATTCGGCAAAAGCAGCACCTAAAAAATTAGAAAAATTATTCTACAAAACAATATATTAGTGTATTTGCTCTAGTCTGGGTTTCAGCTGTTTATGGGGCTTTTATGGTTGTTAGTCACAATGGAAATTTGAATACCATGAACTGCCAAAATAAGGTCAACAGATTTTCATCTGCTCAGATGAAAGCTTTGTTCAATCCATGTAAGTTTTTGCTGTCGCTTGTTTACGCGCTGCTGCAATCCTGTGGGAATGAACTAAGATGGATTTTCATTCATGTTTACAATGAGAGTTTCATTATGGCAATTGCAAAAGTGGTGGAAGTTAATTCAAGCAGTACGAAAAGCTTTGAAGATGCGATTCAAACCGGTATTCAAAAAGTCACAGAAACCATCAAAAATGTACAAGGTGCCTGGATCAATGAACAGAAGGTGGTCATCAAAGAAAATAAAATCACGGAATATCGTGTAAATTTAAAAATTAGTTTTCTGGTCGACTAAGTCAATGAGTGTAAATGACATGCAAAAAACATCCCCATCTGAAATGGGGATGTTTTTATAAATTTTCTGAGTTCGATTGCCTAGGCGTATTGCAACTCTCTGTTGAGTATTATTCAGCCGGATTTTCTGCTGCAGTCTCCAGCGCTTTCTCAAAAACCTGCAAGAACACGTCTTTAGGCTGCGCGCCTGCCAAGGCCACACGTTGATCAAAAACAAAGAAAGGTACACCAGTCACTTTGAGCTGATCCTGTGCCACTTCCTGATCAAATTTGACAAAATCGGAAAATTCATCAGAGTCCAGTAAGTCATCGACCTCGACCGGATTCAGGCCAATACGTGCTGCGACATCTTCCAGTGTTTCACGCTCTCCAATGGCCAAGCCTTGCGTCATATAGCTATAGAAGAAAGCTTCCTGTGCATCAGTACCCAAACCTTTGCTTTGCGCCAGATGAATAATACGATGCGCATTGAAAGTATTGCCTGAGTTGGCACCTTCCCAGTTAAATTCAATGCCTTCAGCTTTGGCCATCTCGGCAATATTACGCTGCATTTCTTCGACTTCAGCTACGCTACGACCATATTTTTGTGCCAGACGCTCAGAATTGGACACTTCCTGGCGCACTGGTGCTTCAGGGTCGAGCTGGTAACTGTGCCAATGCACTTCAAGTTCAATGCCTGCTTCTTGTGCAGCTGCTTCTAAACGTTTTTTACCAATATAGCAGAAGGGGCAAACCACATCTGACCAGATATCTACGCGCATGTCATGTCTCTAATTTACTCTTGTGTTTAAGTATGAGGGTGAAGAATCAGAATTTAAAGTCCTTGAGCATCAGAAGGGGATTTCTACAGCATATTGGCAGCATGAAGATTGGACGAGAATATGAATGATAGCCTGATGATTTCGTCCAGAGAGTCTGCTTATGGCTATTCAACAAAGATAAAAATCCCATAAAAAAACGCCCCGTAGGGCGTTTTTCGAATGCAGTCAATTATGCAGTTTTTACTGCAGCTTCAACAGCCAGCATGTGACCATTTTCTTCGAAGTTTGAATGCCAAGACAGCGCTTCACGAAGCAGATGAGGCGTATGGCCGCCTTTTGCAGAAGCACGGTCAAAGTAATCATTCAGGGCATCACGATACATGGGGTGTGCACAGTGATCAATCACTGCACGGGCACGCTCACGTGGCGCTAAACCACGAAGATCTGCCAGACCTTGTTCAGTTACTAGAATGTCTACATCGTGTTCTGCATGGTCGATATGTGAAGCAAACGGCACTACAGAAGAGATGTCGCCACCTTTCGCAATAGATTTGGTCACGAAGATCGCCAGGTGCGCATTACGTGCGAAGTCACCTGAACCACCAATACCGTTCATCATTTTGGTACCGCAGACGTGAGTCGAGTTCACGTTACCGTAAATATCAAACTCAAGTGCCGTGTTGATACCGATAATACCTAAACGACGTACCAGTTCAGGATGGTTCGAAATTTCCTGTGGACGTAATACCAGTTTGTCTTTGTATTGTTCCAGGTTGTTAAATACTTTCTCGCCATATTTAGCAGACAGGGTAATCGAAGAACCTGAAGCAAACTTCATTTTGCCTGCATCGATCAATTCAAAGGTACAGTCTTGTAGTACTTCTGAGTACATGATCAAGTCTTCGAAGTTTGAATCTTTCAGACCGGTCAATACTGCGTTGGCAATTGAGCCAATCCCCGCCTGTAATGGACCTAAGTTTTTCGGTAGACGCTCTTCAGCCACTTCTTTTTCAAAGAAAGCGATCAAATGATTGGCGATGCTTTGCGTCTCATCATCTGGTGCAGTCACTGTAGATGGTGAGTCGTGCAAGTCATTGTTGAATACGATACCGACAATTTTTGCTGGATCGATGTTGATCGCATGTGTCCCGATACGCTCATCCACTTGAGTCAAAGGAATCGCTTGACGCGTTGGACGGTATGACGGGATATAGATATCGTGTAAGCCTTCAAATGCCGGGCTTAAGTTGGTATTGATTTCTACAATTACTTTTTCAGCAAAGATTGCAAAGCTTGCAGAGTTACCTACAGATGTGGTTGGAATGATGCCGCCATCTTCAGTGATTGCAACCGCTTCAATGATCGCAACATCTGGTTTTTTCAGCTGTTGGTTACGCATTTGTTCAACAGTTTCAGACAAATGCTGGTCGATGAACATCACTTCGCCGTTGTTGATCGCCTTACGTAAAGTGTTGTCGACCTGGAACGGTAAACGACGTGCCAGTACGCCAGCTTCAGTCAGTTGTTTGTCTAGATCGTTTCCTAGTGATGCACCAGTAATTAACGTGATCTTTAATGGATTTGCTTTTGCTTGTTGAACTAAAGCTAAAGGAACCGCCTTCGCTTCACCCGCGCGAGTAAAGCCACTCATACCCACAGTCATGCCATCTTTGATGAATTCAGCCGCTTGTTCTGGGCTAATGACTTTGTTGTGTAGGGAGGCTAAACGGATACGATCTAAAGACATTTTAACTCTCATTAATTCTTAAACTATGAGACGGATTGTACCGCTCAAAAAATGTATTGTGCATAGGTGTTAGGCTAAGGTCTAATTTTTTAGCTAAATGTAGGTATAATAAAAAATGATGATTTTTAAGTGATTGAATTAATGAAGTATAAAATGAATTGTATAGAAAAACTACAAAATCATTTGCTCACTGACTGATCGTTTCTTAAAAGCGATCAGTCAGTGTTTGGCGGATTTTATCAAGTGTGGTGGCTGGGGGAGGCGTCTCTGGGTTAAGCTGATTCAAGGGGAGTGAGATGATGGCTTCAAGTCCACCTTCAGGGCGATTATGAATGCGTAATTGACCTTGATGAATATCGACAATCCGTTTCACAATAGCCAGTCCCAAGCCACTGCCTTGGACGGTTCGTGCTGAATTTCCCCGTACAAAAGGCTGCATCAGCGCTTCAATCTGATCTTCCGGAATGCCTTCGCCATGATCTGCAACACAAATTAACAGCTGGTTTTCCTCGACATGTGCAGAGATTTCAATCGGTTCTGAACCATAGCGTTTTGAGTTATTGATCAGGTTGCCAATCAGTCTTTTTAGCGACATGCTGCGCGCCTGAATCATCGGTATTTCTTGCGGACTGAAACGGATGTCGAGCGGTTTAAACTGCTTGACCAGTTCCTGAAGCAATACATTGACATTGGTGTCCTGTGGTTCTTCATCGGAACCATCGCGCATATAGGAAATGAACTGATCCAGAATCGCGTCCATATCTTCCACATCATAAATCAGACCTTCTTTGAGAAAGTCTTCATCGGGCATCATTTCGGCACTGAGACGAATCCGCGTTAAAGGCGTGCGCAAGTCATGTGAAATGCCGGCCAGCATGATGCGGCGTTCCCGCTCGGTCTGGTCCAGGGTATAAATCATCTGGTTAAAGGCATGATTGACCTGACGGATTTCCAGTGGGCCATGATTGGTGTCCAGATAAGGTGCTGAACCAATGCGGCTATAACTGTTGGCGGCATTCTGCAAGCGGCGTAAAGGACGGTTGAGCTGACGCACCAAGGTCAGGATAATAATGCCGACAATAATCGGCGTGCCCAGTAACCAGCCCAGAATCAGCTCATTACTATAATTGGCATAGGTTTTTAAAGGCTCTTGCACCCAGTGACCATTCATTTCAGGGGTCTGGATCCAGATGCGCGGGCTTGGTTTAAACTGGAAATAGACCGTGGCCTCTTCAATACGTAGTTCTTTGGCCAGCTTGGTTTCGATCTGCCGGGTAAAAAATTCTGCAATCACTTTTTCCCGGACAGTGGGATACTCTGCCGGATTGGTCACATATTCAATACCAACGCGGTTTTTTAACCAGGTATCAATATCGACTTCCTGCTGTTTATGATACAGGCGCAGATCGGGATTATTGAGAATTTCCAGTTCCATGGCCAGATAGCGCGCATGTTGCTGGATTTCAGGTAAAAATAAGGTACGCCAGAAGAACCACAAAGACATGAACAGGCTGAAACAGACCACAAAGACCACCAGAACTGTGGTACGCATGGCGGCAGAACGCGGTTTGATCTTGTCCAGAAAGCGTTCCCCACGGGTGCGTTTTTTTTCTGAGTAGGTAACAAAATCGGTAAATTTTTGTGGGTCGATGGGGTCGAGTTTCACACTGCGTCCTTTTGCTCAAAAGGGGAGGCTTCCCCCCCGTAGTTGGATACACGTTAAGGTCATCCGCAACTGTTTGAGGCAGGACTCAAGATGGTCAATGATGTTTCTGCGAGAGAATTGCTTGAATGACGGAGGTTGTCGAGTTTTGCGGATGACAATGGTTCGCCTTACTTTTGTCGAAACAAAAGTAAGGCGAACCGCAGGTTAAACCCTATAAATGAGCTTAAACCATCAGACTCCGCCATGAATCAAGGTATTAATTTACTCCGCACCATCTGGAACAAACACATAACCCACACCCCAAACGGTCTGGATATAACGCGCACGCGCCGGATTTTCTTCAACCAGACGGCGTAAACGTGACACCTGAACATCAATCGAACGTTCCATGGCACCCCATTCACGACCACGCGCCAGATTCATCAGCTTGTCACGGGTGAGCGGTTCGCGTGGATGCTGAACCAGAGCTTTCAATACCGCAAACTCACCTGTGGTTAAAGTCACGACTTGACCTTCACGGGTCAATGTACGGGTTGATAAATCCAGTGACCAGGGGCCAAATGACACCACTTCCATTTGCTGGCTCGGTGCACCCGGTACTTCACGGACTTGACGACGCAATACCGCACGAATACGCGCCAGCAATTCATTCGGATTAAACGGTTTAGGTAGGTAATCGTCCGCACCGGCTTCAAGCCCTGCAATACGGTCAGAATCGCTGCCGCGCGCGGTCAGCATAATAATGGGCGTATCGATATTGGATTGGCGTAAACGGCGACAGATACTTAAACCATCTTCAACCGGAAGCATAAAGTCGAGCACGATCAGAGAAAACAGTTCCCGCTGTAAAAGTCGATCCATCTGCGTGGCATCATGTGCAGTTTTCACCACAAAGCCTTTATCTTCGAGAAAACGTTGCAATAGGGTACGCAGACGAACATCATCATCAACAACCAAGATGCGTTCGACTCGGTCTGTTTCGGTATGTACGGCATCGGCTTTTTCAGCAGGTACAACTAAACTCATGAGATGCTCCTTTATTCTTTATTGTCGTCATAAACAAAAATCAAATAGGCTTTGAGTATACGATTCATTGATATTAATTGACTATGCTCTAAAGCACCAAATATTGCAGTTAAAATCAAGACATAGATACCAAATATATACATCTAAATGGACAAAAAATATGATTTGGAGCAACATAAAAAGCAAAGTTCATGCAAACTATATTCAGAAAAGCTGAAAACTGTCGCACTTCATAATATAAAGTTGAGACAAATTAATAAAAACAATGGTGGATTTTATAGGCCCGGTCTTTATAATCATGCCATTTAGTACTTATCCTTGTGGGATCAAACACGATGACTGACTTAGTTCAGCAGTTGGCAAAAGAACTTGCCGTACGTCCAAACCAAGTTGAAGCTGCCATCAAGCTTATTGATGAAGGTGCCAGTGTTCCTTTTATTGCACGTTACCGTAAAGAAGTAACGCAAGGCTTAGACGATACGCAACTACGTCAACTCGATACGCGTCTATCATACTTGCGTGATTTGTATGAGCGCCGTGACAAGGTGATTGAATCACTCAAAGAACAAGATAAATTGTCTGATGATTTGTTGGCGCGTGTGAATGCAGCTGAAACCAAAAATGCATTAGAAGAAATTTACGCACCGTACCGTCCAAAACGTACCAGTAAATCATTTAAGGCCAAGGAAGCCGGTTTAGGCCCAATCGCCGAGAAAATTTTTGCTGAAGCGGTAGATCCAAGCGACGCATTGGCCGGTTTTAGCCATGACGATTATCCAGATACTGAAAGCCAGCTTGATGCGATCCAGCATATCCTGATTGATGACTGGGCACAAAATATCGCGCTGACCACTGAACTGAAAGCCACTTTTGCCAAAACTGCAGTGCTGAAAAGTTTGGTTGCTTCTGAAGAAAAGAAAGAAGTCGGTAAAAAATTCCGTGATTATTTCGATTTCTCTGAAAACCTGAACAAAGTGCCTTCACATCGTTTATTGGCGATGCTGCGTGGCCGTCAAGAAAACGTCCTGGGCCTGAAAGTGGATGGCGAAGATGCTGCACCATTGGCACGCATTGAGACTGAATACAATTTAGAAACGATTCAGCCGCAAGCACGTCAGGACTTCTTGAAGCAAACTGCAAAACTGTTCTGGCTTGGCAAAGTGCGTCCAAGCATTGAACATTCATTGCTGACTGAAAAACGTCTGGCTGCTGAAACAGAAGCCATGAACGTATTTGCTGAAAACTTGCGTCATTTACTGCTTTCTGCTCCTGCAGGCGCGCGCACCACTCTGGGCGTTGACCCGGGTATCCGTACCGGTGTGAAACTGGCTGTGGTGAATGCATCGGGTGATGTGCTGGCACACAGCACGATTTATCCATTTGCACCCAAAGATGATAAAGCAGGTTCATTGGCTGAACTGGCACGTTTATGCCGCGAGTTCAATGTTGACCTGATTGCAGTGGGTAATGGAACGGCAAGCCGTGAAACTGAAGCTTTAGTGGCTGAAATGATGGCGGCGAATAGCGATCTTAAACTGACGCGTGTATCTGTGTCTGAAGCAGGTGCGTCGGTGTATTCAGCATCAGAACTGGCTTCTCAAGAACTGCCAGAGCTGGATGTGTCGATTCGTGGTGCAGTGTCAATTGCACGCCGTTTACAGGATCCATTGGCTGAACTGGTAAAAATCGATCCGAAATCGATAGGTGTGGGTCAGTATCAACATGATGTGAATCAGACTGGTCTGGCGAAAACCCTTGAAGCAGTGGTAGAGGACTGTGTGAACTCGGTGGGTGTCGATGTCAACACGGCATCTGCGGCGATTTTGGGTTATATCGCAGGTCTGAATAAATCGATTGCACAGCAAATTGTGGAATTCCGTAAGGAAAATGGCCGTTTTGATAATCGCCAGTCCTTGAAGAAAGTGCCACGTTTAGGCGAGCGTACTTTTGAGCAGGCAGCAGGCTTCTTGCGTATTCAAGATGGTTCTGAGCCATTAGATGCATCTGCAGTGCATCCAGAATCTTATGCACTTGTATCTAAAATTGTTGAAGCGAAAGCGACGACAGTGAAAGATATCATTGGCAATACTGAAATCATTCGTCAGGTCAATGCTGAAGAATTTGCAGATGAGAAGTTCGGTCTGCCAACTATCAAAGATGTTTTAAGCGAACTGGAAAAACCGGGTCGTGACCCGCGTCCAGAATTCCGTACGGCGAAGTTCCGTGATGACATTACTGAAGTTGCGCAATTGTCTGAAGGCATGCAGCTTGAAGGTGTGGTGACCAATGTCACTAACTTCGGTGCATTTGTCGATGTCGGTGTGCATCAAGACGGTTTGGTACATATTTCTGAACTTGCCAATGAATTTGTCGCGGATCCGCATAAAGTGGTGAAACCGGGTCAAATCGTGCAAGTGCGGGTCTTGAATGTGGATGCTGAACGTAATCGTGTGAACTTATCGATGCGTCCTGAAGGTTCTGAAGCGCCGGCAAAAGCACCACGTCAGCCACGTCGTGAAAACAATGAACAGCGCGGTGAGCGTAAGCCTCAAGGCAAACGTCCACAGCAAGCGCGTCCGCAAGGTGAGCGTCCTCAGGGCAAGAAACCGCAAGCGGCTAAACCCCAAGAGCAAAAAATTGGTGGTTTGGGTGCATTGCTACTTCAAGCAGGCATTAAAGGTTCAAAGTAATCTTTAATTGCTAAAAGAAAACCTCCCATCGGGAGGTTTTTTTATATCTGATTTTTATGAATTGATCATCGGTACAATCCAGCTGGTAATAATCAGCAAAATACCCAGATGCCCCATTTTTCGTGTCACATAAACCAGTTTCGACGGTGGCTGTTCCAGTCGTTTGGCATATTCTTCCATGCTAATGCCTGCTTTGGTTTTACTGCTAAATAAAAACACGCCCAAGTCAATACAGATCAGAATCGTACCAATATCAGCGACCAGCTCCATCAGGACAAAATCTTGGTTATACAGCGACATGCTCACGCTATAAGTCAGATAGACGGCAAAGGCCAGACACAGGTATTGCAGGACCACTAAAAACTTCTGCATAAATCTCAACAGTTCACAAAATGAAGGCAATTATACAAATAATCGGGCACTCTCGGTCAATTACAAGCCTTTCATGACCTCAGCAAAATTTTGCTTCTCGACCAGTTCCAAAAATTCATCGCCTAAACGCTGACTTTCAGCAATACAGGCTTTCCATAATTTGATCCGCTCTGCCTGATCTAGGCCCTTCAGGGTAAAATCCTTACGATCCGGTAAGCGGCCTAAAGGCAAACTTTGCAGATAGTCCTGCGATGGAGAAAGCAACAAGGTGCGTGCCTGATTTTCCGGATTTGAGGTACGTTTAAATAATTTGTCAAACCAGCCGGGAGTAATGCTGTCAGTAAAATGTGGATAGAGCACAATGCCTTTGCTCTGAAAGGGCAGGTCAATATGATAGTCAATCAGGCCACCATCGCGGTAATAACCCTGCGGTGCATCCGGAATATTGTTCACCGCTGCCATTACCCCGGGAATCGACGCCGAGGCCATCAGCCAGGACAATACACTCTGCTCGGTCAGGGCATGATAATGTGTAGTAAATCCATCTTCCGCGATTTGAAATTGTTCCCCCATATTCGGCTGGCTAATCACACGCTGCATAAAATGACGGCTGTGTTTACGTGCAACAGCAGTCGTTCCGACGATTCCGGCTACAGAAGCCAGTAAAGGCAGCGCTTTGTCACTCTGGAAAATGTGCTGGGCTTTAATTGAAATCACAGCGAGATGATAATCCGGATGATTGACCAGATCATTTTCCTTGCCTTGTACCAGATCGAGTAGCATGCCGCGGCAAACTTCGCTGACCTCCTGGCGGGTCATTTTTTTATGGAAATAAAGGTTGGTATACAGCTCAGCTAAACGCTCGGTTCCCTGTTGAGCCCCATGTGCAGCCATACTGGCAAAACGCCAGCTACCAATCGAGGAACCAACAAGAGTACGCCGTTGTGGGGCACGTGGGAAAAACTCGCCAAAAATCGCCTGATCCAGACCCTGAATCCCGATTCCTTTTGGGCCACCTGCAGCACCGGGGATAATATCGACCTGTTCAGGTTGTAATCCTTGTTGCAAAATCAGCTCACGTGCCAGATGGCCAGCACGAATCGTCAGCGCAGGCGCCCGTTTTTGTAAAATCTGTACCATGATTCAATCCATACCAGCCAAGTGTGTGCTTATTTTAATCGATGCGTCTTTAGACCCAATGGCAAGATATGTTCTAAGGTGACTTGAGAGTCATGGCATCGGGTTGATGTAAGTGTGTATGAGTTCTTTATTGCGTAAATTTAAAAAAGGTAGATTAAATGAAATAATCAAAAGCGTGGTTATAGGATAGCTTGGCCAGTAAAAAGCATGAATTAGAAACAAACTACCTGCAATACCTATCCATATTTTTAAAGCTAGTATTAGCTGTGTTTGTCGTAGACAGAATAGAAATAACAACGGAAGCAGGTTAAAGCTGACAATGAGCCAGAAATAGTCACTATGAATCAGGCGGTAGAATGTGGTATTGGCAGCAGGGGACCATGCAAGCCAATGGGCTGTTTGGTTGATATAGAAAAAAATATCTATCCATGTTGGGAAGCTGTAAAGTAGTGCAGTGAGAAAGGTTTTTTGTCTATTCTGGCGATACAGTGCGCATAAAAAACTATATTTCATTTGGATATTCTTGTTTTATTTTTTCAATAATTTAAGCATAAAAAAGCCTGACGAATCAGGCTATTTAAAAAATTATTTCGCAATTCGCCAGACGGCAAGAACACTCGCTAGCACAATCAGAAGCACCGACACAAACCATGGTGAAATAATCGCAATCGACAGCAGAATGGCCATGATACTGCCAAACATCCAGCTACGTTTTTGCTGAAGTTCCATTTGCAGGCGCATGCTTTGCAGTTCATTGAGCTGTTTGGCATGCCAGGCTGACTGGTTTTTCAGACCGTTCAGGCTATCAATCATCAAGGTTGGTAGATCCTGTGCCCCTAATAGCAAATCCGGAATTTTTTGTCCCAGTTCTTTCAGGTTTTTCTGCGGATTCATTTGTGCCTTGATCCAGTCCGTCAGGATCGGTTTGGCCAGACTCCAGATATCCAGTTCCGGATACAGGTCGGTTCCCAAGCCTTCGACATGCACTAGTGTTTTGAGTAGCAGCATCAGTTGCGGTGGAATTTCCAGATGGAAACGACGGGCAATGTCCATCACTTCAATCAGAATACCGGCGAAATCCAGTTCATGCATTGGTTTAGAGACCATCGGCCCGACACTGCGGCGCATTTCACGAGCCAAAGCATCCTGATCGGTACCCGGTGGAATCCAGCCAGCTTGATGCACCACCTGAATCAGTTGCATGAAGTCGCTGTTCATGACAGCCAGCAGCATGCGTGCTACGGTCATCTGGTCATGCTTAGACAGCTCGCCCATAATCGCGCAGTCCAGCGCAATAAAACGCGGATTACTCGGATTGATGGTTTCGACAAAAACATTGCCCGGATGCATGTCGGCATGGAAAAAGTTATCGCGAAAGACCTGGGTAAAGAAAATAGTCAGGCCTTTACGTGCCAGATCAGCACGATCCATGCCGAGTCGGTCAAAGGTCGCGATATCTGAAATCGGCACTCCGGTAATGCGCTCGGCCACCAGCACATCTTTGCTATCCATATAGACTTCCGGCACGTACATCATGCTGGAGCCGGTAAAATGATAGCGCATACGACGGGTATTGTCCGCTTCCAGGGTCAGGTCCAGTTCATTCAAAATGATCTGACGATAATCCTGAATAATTTCAGACAAATGTAAAGCACGTGCTGCTTCGAGACGTTTTTCCAAAAAGTCCCCCAGCCATTGCAGAATTTCAAAATCCTGCAAAATCTGCTGGCGAATATTCGGACGGGTCACCTTGACCACCACTTCACGACCATCGTGCAGGGCTGCGGTATGCACCTGTGCAATCGAGGCTGCTGCGAGTGGTTGCACATCAAAACGGGCAAACAGGGTATTTACATCGGCTTTCAGCGATTCCTGAATGCGCATCCGCGCCACGTCATTGTCAAAGGGCTTGACCTGATCTTGCAGCAAAACCAGTTGCTGTAACAGTTCAGGTGCAATCAGGTCGCGACGAGTGGAGAGCAGCTGGCCCATTTTGATGGCCAGCGGTCCCATTTCCTCTAGCGCCAGTTTCAGCTTGAGCGGGTTTTTACGTTCACGACTGGACCAGGCCGCCGGATGCATGCGGATCAGAGACAGAATATGCCGGGCTTTTTCTGGTAATTCTTCCGCAGGAAACAACGTGTCGAGTCGATAGTGCGCGGCGATGCGCCAAAGTTCGAGTAAACGTGAAACATGCGGAATCATAAAGCGGCGTACCTAGTCTTGAGTAGAGTTATTTGAAGCATCGATCTGGGTATGAAGCTGCTGGATTTTCGCTTCAACCCGATCTAGATTTTGATTCAGGATCCGGGTGTCCTGATTCAGGTCATCCATTTGCCAGCGTGGGGCAAACAGACCGCTGTCTTCTTTTAGGGCATCTTCGGCAAAGAACAGCTGGCTTTGCAACGTGCGTTTCAGTTGCTGAGGGAGCAGTTGCAATTTGCCAATTTCATGTGCCAGTGCAGGGCCAATCCAGGGGCTTAAATGCGCCGCCAGATCCAGCTCGGCCTGTTGCATGATGCGCTGGATTTCCTGCAATAACTTGTAGTCGCCTTGCAATGGAATATTGCCGACTTCATCGGACAGCAGCAGCTTGAGTAATTCCACCACATTGCTGACCTGCAAGGTTGCAGTCGCTTCAGTCGTTGTAGATGCGCCAGAATCAAAGGGACGCTGTTCAAACACTGACGGTGTTTCGCTATGACCTGTTGCCGTGGGTTCCAGACGAAGCTTGCCTTCATCAAAAAACACATCAACCGAAAGCTGCGGCGAGGCAATCACCACCCGCAGCATTTTACCGGATAAGGCATTGAGCTGGATGCGGGTAATTGCATCCAGCTCAATCATATGATGAATCACGCGTTCAACAGCACCGAGTGCCAGAATTGACCACATAGGGAATGAACCTTAAAGTTTAAAACCGCGGTGAACTGCCACAATGCCGCCAGTCAGGTTGTGATAGTCACAATTCTGGAAGCCGGCATTTTCCATCATGCCTTTCAGGGTGCGCTGGTCTGGATGCATACGGATCGATTCGGCCAGGTATTTATAACTTTCAGAATCGTTGGCGATGATTTTACCCATGATTGGCAAGGCTGTGAACGAATACAGGTCATATAGCTTAGAGAATGGCTCAAACACCGGTTTAGAGAATTCCAGTACCAGTAAACGGCCACCTGGCTTCAACACGCGGTACATCGATGCAAGTGCGGCATCTTTATCGGTCACGTTACGCAGGCCAAAAGAAATGGTCAAAAGATCAAAGCTGTTGTCTGCAAATGGCTCTAGAGTTTCGGCATTGGCCAGTACGAAATCGACATTGGTACAGCCGGCATCGATCAGACGGTCACGACCGACATTCAGCATTGACTCGTTAATATCAGACAGCACCACATGACCGGTCGGGCCCACTTCGCGGCTAAAGACTTTGGCCAGGTCGCCGGTACCGCCGGCGATATCCAGCACATGCTGGCCACGGCGTACACCCGACATATTGATTGCAAAACGTTTCCACAGACGGTGAATGCCGAAAGACATCAGGTCATTCATGATGTCGTATTTGCTGGCGACAGAATGGAAAACTTCTGCGACTTTTTGGGCTTTTTCTTCGCTGTTTACCGTCTGATAGCCAAAGTGTGTGGTCGCGCCGACATTGCCGGTACTGGCACCACGTGGCAGGTTATATTTTGGCACCGAGCCTGTTACCGGCGTGTCGGTCAGACGTTGTTCGAGAGATTGTTGCTGACCTTGCGGTGTACCTTGTGGAAGAGGTTCAGTTAAGAATGGGCTCACTTTGTCTGTCTGTTGTGCCGACTCAGGGGTAGGGGTAGGCGTTGTATTTTCATTCGACATTGGAGTCACTCCTAACATATCAATCGGGTTAATCTTGCATTGTCTGCATCATGACAGATTCTAAAGGCTTATTCAGCAATCATGATGCAATTGTTATGAATAATATACAGAAAAATGCACGCTTGTCAGAAATACTGTACTGCTATTTATTGAAACGGCAATGCATCGCCAGAGTGTACTTTATCAATAATCCTGCGTTCGGTTGCAGTAAATTCACGAACAAATTTTTCTGCCGATTTGAGTGGCTTCATCGCCAGGAAACCATCCTGCATAAACTCATACATCACCTGAAAATTATATTTATGTGCTGCGCCCTTACACATTTTGAAGGCCGCATAAACCATAAAGGAACGCATGTATTTATCCAGGCTCATGCCGAGCTGATCGAGCAGATCCAGCTGTTTCAAGCGCGCCTCGCCTTGATCCAGTTTTAAATAGGTCAGGCGCATCATCTCATCGGTCAGTGGTTCATGTGGATGATAATCCTGCAATAGCTGAATCGCGACCTGTTCATCCAGCTGTACTGCCAGAATCGCCAGCTCCACACCCAAGGTACCGGTTTTAATGGCATTTTCCGGAATGACTTTTTCTGCCTTATGCGCATATTTCATCAGCCGGGCAATCTGTTCTGCCAGTGCATCAAATTCGGCGCCGCCATAGAGACGGTTCAGGAAATATTCGGACATCAGCTGATTGGCTTTTTCCGCAAAATGCGCCTGATGGGTTCGCTGCATGCGAACTTTCTGCCAGGCCTGTACATCCTGCAAACGGCTCAGAATGTCCGGTCGGGTATGATAACCCAGCTGATAATAATGCTCTAACAGATCATCGAGAACGGCAAGTTTGGACATGAGGCTTCAATTATAGTTTGATGATGCAAGAATCTTAGAGGCTGGCGCACAATCCTGCTATGACAAATTGAACAGAGATCGGACATTTGTAGGTCAATCTGTTGTTTAAATAGCCAATTTAATCGTGTGAAAAACGTTGCCAAAGCTATTTTTGCGCCAAAACTCATCGTTATACTGCATATAAAATAAAAGATCAGGGTTGAAGACAGATATGGCACAACCACAATTTCAGTTAATGGATGAAGATCAGTTATCGGTCGAGCTGATTGATGCCCAGTATGATTTAAAAAAAACACGCGGCCGCAAAAATGCCAAAAGCCTGTTGATTCTGGTCAACGGAATTGAGCTGGCCGGTAAGGGTGAAGCGGTCAAGCAGCTACGCGAATGGGTCGATCCGCGTTATTTGCGTGTGAAAGCGGATGCACCGCAAGTGGCCGGGCCGAAACAGACCTTGTGGCAGCCTTATGCGCATTTCATTCCGGCCGAAGGGCAGATCATGGTCTTGTTTGGCAACTGGTACAGCGACCTGCTGAGCAGCGCCATGCAAGCTTCAGATCCGATCACTAATACACAGTTCAATCATTATCTGCAAGAGATGCAGGCCTTTGAACAGGACCTGAAAAATAATCATGTCGATGTGGTCAAGGTCTGGTTTGATCTGTCTTGGAAAGCCCTGCAAAAACGGCTGGATGCCATGGATCCGAGTGAAGCGCACTGGCATCAGCTGCATGGTCTGGACTGGCGCAACAGAAAACAGTACGACACCTTGCAGCGCTTGCGTCAGCATTTTACCGAAGACTGGTTCATTATTGAGGGTGAAGATGAACAGCAGCGTGACCAGCAATTTGCCCAGCATATTCTGGGTGCTCTCAAGCATTGCCCCAATCATCCGGCCAGAGCCAGTGGACGATGGAAACAGGCCAAGATTCCCGAACTGTTAAAACATCCTGCCGAAACTCGAGCCAAGGCAGAGGATTACAAGCCGGAGCTGAAAAAATTAACAGCTAAGGTGGCCAAGGCGATGCGGTCCGATCCGCGGAATGTGGTGATTCTGTTTGAGGGCATGGATGCTGCTGGAAAGGGCGGCGCGATCAAGCGCATTGTGAAAAAACTGGATCCGCGTGAATATGAAATTCATACCATTGCCGCACCAGAAAAATATGAGCTGAGCCGTCCCTATTTATGGCGCTTCTGGACCAAGCTGCAAAGCGATGATGATATCTGTATTTTTGACCGTTCCTGGTATGGGCGGGTGCTGGTAGAGCGGATAGAAGGTTTTGCCAGTGCCGCAGAATGGCAACGTGCGTATGCGGAA
>NZ_VPEU01000028.1:0-39422 GCF_013416975.1 Acinetobacter sp. YH18001
CCGATCTGGGGCAATTTCTTGGAATGCCAACCCATATGTAGGCGTGACTCTAGGTTATAACGGTGGTGACATTTCCTGGTCTGATGATTTATCAATTAACGGTACAAAATATGATCTAGATATGGACAACAATCTGACTTATTTAAATGCTGAAATTCGTCCTTGGGCAAACTGGTTCTACATGGCTGCTGGTGTCGCTTACATTGATAATGATTACGATCTATCTCGACGTATCGGTGGCGGTGAAACCTTAAGTATTGATAACAATGATTATCAGCTTGCTACAGGTGCCACAGAAGGTCGCGTAAACGGTAAGCTATCCTATAAAAATAACATCGCTCCTTATGTAGGACTTGGTTTCTCTCCGGCAATTACCAACCGTTGGGGCGTATTTGGTGAAATTGGTGCATACTACAATGGTAATCCAACCGTGGATTTGATCGCTACGGGTCTTGCACCTGTCGAGGGTTCTCCTAGCGTAGGTACAGCGATTGAAAATGAAGAACGTAAAATTCGCGAAGATAACAAATATGAATGGTTCCCTGTAGCAAAACTGGGTGTAAGCTTCCGCTTCTAAGCTTGAGCTGCATAAAAAAACGAGCTTCGGCTCGTTTTTTTATGCGTTGTAATGAAAGTTTTAAAAGTGATAACCCAGTTTTAAGCCCATGATCCAGGCACTATTATCAGAAACAGCGGATAAGCCTGCAATCTGAGGCATAAGTGACTCAGATGTTGAGACCTCAGGTTTTTGAAATTTTAAATAATAGAACCCTGTGGCAATATCCCAAGTATCTTGAATCTTGTAAAGATGACCTAGTCCAATACCCCAATATCCATCACTCGGATTTAATGTCGAAGCCGGATTTCCTGTACCGGAATCCCATAAGAGTTCGATAGAGTTTATGCCAAAGGAGGGCCATTGATGCGCCAGACCGATTTTGGCAGACCATTGATCCTCACGATAATCAATCATCCTGAATGATTCTAATTCTGGGAATTCTAAGGCAGCATAGTCAATCACTACACTGAATTTAGGCGGCTGAATGACAAAATTTTGCCAGTTTAACCAGCGTAATGTGCCATAAAAGGCATTTTGATAAGGCAATCCTGTTTGAAAATCCAGATGGATGGATTGAGGGGTTTGAATCTGGGTATAGGGGGAGGGATTGGTGCCTACGACAATCGATTCAGCAGTTTTATGATGGTGAGCAATGGCTGAACGGTAAGTCAGCGCAGTTCTAAAAAAATATTCGGGTAGTTGATAACTGAATCCTGCAAGCCAGCCCCAAGCGGGATCTTGTTCAAATGTAGCCCGATAACCATTAAATATATAAAAGGTTTGCCCGGATAAATATAAGCTTCCTTCCAGACTTTGATAACTTAGCCCTGTATAAAAATTCCAGTGATTATCCGGTTGGAAGCCGATTAATGATGTGAGATTGTGGCTATCAAACTGGATAGTCGCGGCTTCAACAGAAAGCGCTTCACCTGCAAAAACAGGATTATAACTATAAGCCACATCTACATGATAAGGCTGATCATAAATCAGTCCCCATGACAGTTGAGGGTGAAGCTGTAATTTTAAGGCAACATTAGAGATAAATTGCGTACTGGCAAGTTGGCCCGTAGAAAAGTCAGTAATACCCAGTTGTTGCAGCTGCTCGGTATGCTGTACCTGACCGCTAATATCAGGGCGAACCCAAGCCAATGAAATTTCAGCATAATGATTTTTTTCAAAAAAAGACTGAATACTTTGATTGGACTGTTCAAAAGCAGCGCTATAACCTGACCCAGAAAAAGCGCAGCCCATACAGAAAAGAGCAAATTTGCTGTCGATCATATTGGTATAATTCAATTTATTATTAATGTGATTATGCTTGATATTTATACAGATTATCCACTTGAAAATAATAAAGAGGCTCGCTGGCCTCTTTGACTGAAAACTTATATATTTTTATTCGTCTGGATAGGCGACTTTTTTAAGCGCTTTAATATCGGCATCCGGCGAGCACAGGGAAATAAACTCGTAGCCATAACCACGTAGTAAATGTCCTTTACGTACCGCAATCCAGGTGGTATTCATGCCAAAAATATCCGTTTTAATCTGCTTTAAACGGTAATCACGCTCCGGGTCATAAGCGACATCGTTGACAATGCCGACGCCCATATTCATTTCCACATAGGTTTTAATCACATCGGCATCGAGTGCGGACATGACGATATCGACATCAAAGCCGGCTTCTTCAAAGGCGGTATCAATCTTGGAGCGACCGGTAAAACCACCATGATAGGTAATAATCGGGTAATGGGCCAGATCTTCGATCCGGATCTGATCTTTAGTTGCAAGTGGATGATTTTGCGGCGTAATAATACTATGTTGCCAGTTATAATAAGGTACGCTGGCCAGATTGTCTTCAGTCGTCAGTGCTTCGGTTGCAATACCGATATCGGCTTGACCTTGCAGCAGCATTTCCGTGATTTCTACCGGGCTGGCCTGTTGCAGAATCAAATGCACTTTAGGAAATTCTTTTTTAAATTGGCTGACAATCGGCGGTAGCACATAGCGCGCCTGGGTATGCGTGGTGGCAATGGTCAAGGTACCTTCATCAACTTTATTAAAATCATCAGCCAGACGCTTAATATTATCGGCATCGACCAGCATGCGTTCTACAATTCCTAATAGTGCCTGACCCGGCTCGGTTAAACCCAGTAGACGCTTACCCTTACGGATAAACAGCTGTACGCCAAGCTCATCTTCCAGATCTTTAATATGCTTACTTACTCCAGACTGCGAAGTATAAAGTGCAGCTGAGGCTTCAGTTAAATTAAAGTTCTGTCTAACCGTTTCTCGTATAATTCTTAATTGTTGGAAATTCATAATTCTCTTTACCCTAGAAGAGGATGGGGCATTTCGAAGCCCCATCTTTTGGTCTTAAGCGACCTGATTTTCAAATAAATGCAAGTTCACTGCACTTAACCACACGGTTTGATTGGGGCGGAATTGGTGTGCTCTTGCTTCATCAGGTGTCAGTAAAATTTCAATCAAGTTACCCTGACGGTCATTCAGTTCTGCAACGACTTTACCCGCAATCCATAATTCACGTATGAAAGTGGCCTGAATGGCATTGTCTTGTGGCTGTGCATGAATGCGCAGCTCATCAGGACGTGCGAATAAAATCACTTCACCTTGAGCAGCATTTTTTGCGCCATCAAAGTGAATGCGATCTTGCCCGAGCTGAATAATGCCGCCGTTGTTCTGGCCTTCAAAACGATTGGCTTGACCCAAGAAATCAAACACAAATGGGGTTGCCGGCGTTTCATAGACCTCACGTGGCGAACCGATCTGTTCGACATTACCTTTGTTCATCACCACAATCTGATCGGCCACTTCCAGCGCTTCTTCCTGATCGTGGGTCACAAAGATCGAGGTGATGTGCAACTCATCATGCAAGGTACGTAACCAGCGACGTAATTCCTTACGGACTTTGGCATCCAGTGCACCGAAAGGTTCATCTAGCAACAGCACCCGCGGTTCAACGGCTAAGGCACGTGCCAATGCAATACGCTGACGCTGGCCACCTGAAAGCTGAGCAGGGTAACGGTCAGCCAGAAAACCCAGCTGAACCAAATCAAGTAAACGCGTAACACGTTTTTTAATTTCCGCTTCAGATGGACGGGTTTTACGTGGGCGAACACGCAGACCAAAAGCAATATTGTCAAATACCGTCATATGACGAAACAGGGCATAATGTTGAAACACGAAGCCGACTTCACGTTCACGTACATGAACATTGGTCGCATCCTGACCTTCCAGAATGACCTGACCGCCATCTGCAGATTCTAGACCTGCAATAATCCGTAGCAGCGTGGTTTTGCCGCAACCTGATGGGCCGAGCAGGGCCACCAGTTGACCATCTGGAAAATCCAGCGAGATATTTTTAAGTGCATGGAATGCACCAAAGTGTTTTTCAATATTTTGTACTTGAATACTCATGTTGGCATTCCTTAAGAAACTGTAGAATCTTGATTACGTTTGTCCTGTTTTTCCTGGCGCAGTTCCACCCATGTTTTTAAAATCAGGGTGACAATTGCGAGGAGAGCCAGAAGCGAAGACACGGCAAACGCAGCACTAAAGGTATATTCGTTATAAAGAATTTCGACGTGTAGCGGTAAAGTATTGGTTTCACCGCGGATATGACCGGATACAACCGATACCGCACCAAACTCACCCATGGCCCGTGCATTACACAGAATCACGCCGTAAATCAGACCCCATTTGATATTTGGCAGGGTCACTTTCCAGAAAGTTTGCCAGCCAGATGCACCGAGCACAATCGCAGCTTCTTCTTCTTCCGTGCCTTGTGCTTCCATTAATGGAATTAACTCACGAGCCACGAAAGGTACAGTAATAAAGATGGTCGCCAGGACAATGGCAGGCACTGCATAAAGGATCTTGATGTCATTGTCCATTAGCCAAGACCCCATCCAGCCTTGCGTACCGAAAATCAGTACCAGCATTAAACCGGCAATCACGGGAGAGACCGAAAATGGCATATCAATCAAGGTGGTCAGGAAGGATTTACCCCGAAAGTTAAACTTCGCCACTGACCATGCCGCAGCCACACCAAATACCACGTTCAGCGGTACGGCGATTGCAGCAGTCAAAAGTGTAAGTTTGACCGCAGATAAAGTATCTGGATGCACCAATGCCTGTGTATAAACACCAATTCCCTGTTTAAAGGCTTCCACAAAAACCAGAATCAAAGGCAGGATCAGGCAGCTCAAGAAGAAAATCAGTGCAATAGTGATCAGGGTATAACGTACCCAGGTTGGCTCACGGGTTGCATCACGGGATTGCAGTTTTTCAGCCAGTGCATTGCTGTTGGTATTCAAACTCATCGTGCAGTTCTCCCGGTACGGCGGCTGGCCCAAGCTTGCAGTAAGTTAATCAGGAACAGCAGGACAAATGAAATCAGCAACATCACCACCGCAATTGTGGTTGCACCGGCATAATCATATTCTTCTAAACGAGAAATAATCATCAGTGGGGCAATTTCTGTTTCAAAGGGCTGATTCCCGGCAATGAAGATCACCGAACCATATTCACCAACACCGCGAGCGAAAGCTAACGCAAAGCCAGTGATAAGCGCAGGAAGTAAAATCGGGAAAATTACCTTGGTCACAATTTGCAAGCGATTTGCCCCGAGTGCAGATGCAGCTTCTTCCAGTTCGGTTTCCAGATCACTGAGTACCGGCTGTACGGTACGAACCACAAAAGGCAGGCCAATAAAGATTAGAGCCAGCGTAATACCAATCGGGGTATAAGCAACCTGAATACCAATCGGTTCAAGATACTGACCAATCCAGCCAGTCGGCGCATATAAAGAGGTCAAGGCAATACCGGCCACCGCTGTTGGCAGCGCAAAAGGCAAATCGACCAAGGCATCGACAATACGTTTGCCCGGGAAGCTATAACGTACCAGACACCAGGCCAATAACAGGCCAAACACCACATTCACCAGCGCAGCAATAATGGCTGCACTGAAACTGAGTTGTAGGGATTTTTGAATACGTTCAGAGCTCAGGATTTCCCACAAGCCTTCCCAGCCAATGCCCAGTGATTTAATAAAAACAGCAGACAGCGGGATTAAAACGATTAATGATAAATACGCTAGGGTAAAGCCTAGAGAAAGACCAAATCCTGGCAGCACTCGGGATCGCTGCGACATGATGACTCCTCAAAAGAGAGAAAGCTGGTTAAAACTAACCAGCGAAAATTAAAAAAAGAAATTGGACACAAGCATAATTTGCAACGACTAAAATGCAAATTTGAAATAATACTTGCTGTCATCAGTATTGCTGATATGTTGCATAGTCTTTTCTGAAATCAAATACTGGGCAAGTTCAGGAAAAGGGCCAAATCCTGAAGCGACATTGACATGCTCCACCTGTCCGAGATTAATCGGTTTGAGTTTCCAGGCTTTGGCCAGAAACTGGGCGTCTGCATAGCTTAACCAGGGATCATTTTCACTGATTAATAACGTGGCCGGAACCTGAATCTGCACTTGCTGAAAATAATGGCTGTAATCGGTCTGGCTGTTACGAACAAAACCATTTTCCCCAAAACGTGCCGGATTGGCCGGCGCGACCAGAATCAGCTTTTTAACTTTAGCAGTCAATTCTGGATGTTGTGCCAGTGCTGCGACCGAGGTTAAACAGCCAAAGCTGTGCGCTACAATCTGTACATCATCTTGAATATCTTGCAGGGCTTTGACAAATTCAGTGATCCATTCCTGCAAAACGGGATGATTCCAATCTTTTTGTTGCACACGAGAGCATCGACTGAGCTGATGTTGTAAGCATGTTTGCCAGTGATTGTATTCGCTACCACCTACACCTGGAACAATAAGCGTATGTATCATGTCGATGCTCCTGTCAGATCAGCTGCGAATTACTTCGCGCTGTTTGCCTTCACAATCTGGTCGAAAATACCGCCATTCTCAAAATGCGCTTTTTGCACTTTTGCCCAGCCGCCAAATTCCTGATCAATCGTTACCAGTTTGAGTGGTTTGAACACATGATTATATTTCTTTAAAGCTACTTCACTGCGTGGGCGATAATAATGTTTGCCTGCCAGATCTTGCCCCAGTGGTGAGTACAGGAAGTTTAAATAACCTTGAGCCAGATGCTTATTGCCTTTTCTCGCTGCATTTTTTTCTACAATCGCCACTGGCGGTTCAGCCAGAATAGACAGACTTGGCGTGATAATTTCAAACTTACCTGGTTGCTCACGAATCGCTAAGTACGCTTCATTTTCCCAGGCCAGCAAGACATCACCGATCCCGCGCTCGGCAAAGGTGGTAGTTGCACCACGCGCACCTGAATCCAGGACTTTGGTGTTTTTATAAATTTGGCGAACAAATTCTTGTGCAGTCGTGTCATTGCCACCGGCCTGATGCTTGGCCCATGCCCATGCCGCCAGATAGTTCCAGCGCGCGCCACCTGATGTTTTCGGATTCGGGGTAATAATGCCGACACCCGGTTTCACCAGATCGCCCCAGTCTTTAATCCCTTTGGGGTTGCCTTTACGCACCAAAAATACGATTGTTGAGGTATACGGTGTCGAGTTTTGTGGCAGTTTCTTTTGCCAGTCTGCTGGCAGTAATTTGGCTTTTTCTGCAAGCACATCAATATCGGCTGCGAGGGCCAAAGTCACCACATCTGCATTCAAGCCATCAATAACAGAGCGGGCCTGTTTACCAGAACCACCATGGGATTGCTTGAAGTTAATTTTTTGACCCGTACGGCTTTCCCAATATTTGCCAAAACTCTTGTTGACATCTTCATACAATTCACGTGTCGGATCGTAGGAAACATTCAAAAAATCACGTGCTGAAGCACCCAATGAGGTTGCCGAAATCACAGCAGCCAGAACCCCAAGTTTTATTGTTTTTGAAATACTCATTAGAAACCTCAATTTCTTACACGTTTTGTAACATAGCTGCAGAATAAACCTATTCTTTATGCGTAAAAAATAAATAAAAACGAATTTTATATGAAAAAAAAAGATAAGACAGAGCTGAAGTTATTGAAATGAGAATGGCCTTATCAATAAAGGCCATTGTTTCTGCTGGACTGCCTCATTATTTCGTATGATTTGCCTTTACAATTTGATCAAAGATCCCGCCATTATCGAAATGTGCTTTTTGTACCTTGGTCCAGCCACCAAATTCTTTGTCGATGGTGACTAACTTTAAAGGTTTAAATACGCTGCTATATTTCTTTAATACTTCGCTATTACGTGGACGATAGAAATTCTTCGCAGCCACAGTTTGCCCCGCAGGAGAATACAGATAATTCAAATAAGCTTTGGCCAGGTTTTCATTGCCATCTTTCTTGGCGTTTTTCTCTACAATTGCCACCGGTGGCTCGGCCAAAATTGACAGACTTGGCGTGATGATTTCAAATTTACCCGGCTGTTCACGAGTAGCGAGATGGGCTTCATTTTCCCAAGCCAGTAATACATCACCGATCCCGCGCTCAGCAAAAGTGGTGGTGGCTCCACGTGCGCCTGAGTCCAGCACTTTGGTCTGTTTATAAATTTGACGCACAAAATCTTGTGCTTTGCTGTCATTGCCACCAGGTTGATGTTTGGCCCATGCCCATGCCGCCAGATAGTTCCAGCGTGCACCGCCAGAAGTTTTCGGGTTTGGCGTAATGATCTCTACTCCAGGTTTCACCAGATCTCCCCAATCTTTAATCCCTTTTGGATTGCCTTTTTTGACCAGAAAGACGATGGTGGAGGTATAGGGGGTCGAGTTTTGCGGGAATTTTTTCTGCCAGTCTTTAGGCAGCAGACCTCTCGCTGCAATTTCATCAATGTCGGCCGCCAGCGCGAGGGTCACGACGTCTGCATCCAGACCATCAATCACAGCACGGGCCTGTTTACCTGAACCGCCATGCGACTGTTTATAGTTCACGTCCTGACCCGTGGTTTTTTTCCAGTATGCGCTGAATTCCTTATTAAAATTGTCATATAATTCGCGGGTTGGGTCATAAGACACGTTCAGGAAATCTTTTGCAGACACACTGAAAGCAGTGGCCGAAACCAGTGCAGCCAATACCCCAATTTTTAATTTACCAATATTCATTTTTGCCTCAATTTTTTTAGCTTTTGTTGGACAAGGCAAGAATAGCTGGAGATATTTTGCATAAAAAATAATTAAAAATGCATTTGATGTGAGTAAAAGAGATAAATCGATGGAGCTTATCTCTCAGTACTCAATTGTTGATTTGAGAGGCAATAAAATATGCTCTGTTTGAAAAATGCGAAACATGTCAGTGAGATAGAAGTACTCGATCGGGCCTTTCATTATGGTGATGGCTGTTTTAGCACGGCCCGGATTCGACAGGACCGGGTGGAATTATATGATCGTCATCTGGCACGTTTGCAGCTCAGTAATCAAAAATTAAGTTTGCATGCTGATTTAGCTCTGATTGCAGAAAGTTTAGAACTTTTACGTGAATCAGAAAGTCAGCTGAATGGAACATTAAAGATCGTGCTGAGTCGTGGAGTCGGCGAGCGGGGCTATAGTTTGCCAGAGCATCCGGCGGATCTGTGGGTATTTTATTATCCTCAAGCCCTACATGATTTAAAGTATGAACAGATCCAAAGTGGGGTATTACAGCAGGCACTGGGATTGACCATGCCGGGTCTGGTCGGACTAAAAACCTTGAATCGCCTGGAGCAGGTTTTGCTCAAGCAGGAGGCGGATCAGCGCGGTTGGTCTGAGGCACTGGTGACAGATGTACAGGGCGGGGTTGTCGAAGGGGTGAGCAGTAATTGTTTCATTTGTATAAACAATACATGGATTACGCCGGAACTTCGTTATAATGGCGTCTTTGGGGTGATGCGTGCAGAAATTCTACAACGGATGCAAGATCAGGGAATTGCCTGTCAGCAACGTTACATCGATATGGAGGAAATAGCCCATATTCAGAGTCTGTTTTTTTGTAATGCGCTAAACCCGATGAAAATTGTCACTCAATTTGAGCAGCGATCCCTGGATGGCGATGCTTGTATTGAACTTTTTAACCGTCTTCGATTAAATCAGATGTCTTAATATGTCAGCTTCCAAGTCTAAAGCCAAAAAGAACAATACAGCCAAATTTTCGTCACTTTTCAAAGGAATTGCCTTCGTCCTGATTGGACTTGCCTTGATTTTGGTACTGGTCTTAAAAAGTAGTTTGTGGAAAGACTATCCTGTAGACGGACAAAAACAGCTGCTGGCGATTGGGTCAGGGGAAACCTATTCTGGTTTTATTGACCGTCTGGCCAAAGAAAAGCAGGTCAGTTTCCCGATTATTCTCAAGCTTTATCAGCGCATCCTGATTCATGACACCATGAAAGCTGGCGTATATGAAGTGCGCCAGGGCATGAGCATTCGTCAGGTTCTGGATATGATCTCCAATGCTGAAAATGCCCAGATGAACCGGATTTTGGTGATTGAAGGAACCACATTCAAACAGCTGATTGATGCTTTGAAGAAAGATGATCTGGTGACCAAAGAAGTGTCACATTTGCCAACGGCACAACTCCTTAAAGAGCTCAATATTCCATTTTCACATCCTGAAGGTCTGTTTGCACCGGATACATACTTCTTTGCTAAAGGTGAAACTGACCGTAAAATTTTAACCAATCTGTATCAGCGCCAGATGAAGGCACTGGATCAGGCCTGGGAAAAACGCGTGACTGATCTGCCCTATCAGAATAAATATGAAGCGCTGATCATGGCGTCGATCATTGAAAAAGAAACCAGTGTGGATAGTGAGCTAGAACAGGTTTCTGGAGTGTTCGTGCGCCGTTTAAAAATTGGCATGCGTTTACAGACCGATCCCACCGTGATTTACGGAATGGGCGATAGCTATAATGGCAATATTACCCGCAAGGATTTACGTACGCCGACGCCGTATAACACCTATACCATGTCTGGTTTGCCGCCAACGCCAATTGCACTGCCAAGTAAGAAAGCCATTGAAGCAGCCATGCATCCGGATAATTCTGACAACCTTTATTTTGTCGCCACGGGCAATGGCGGACATACGTTTACGACC
Organism: Acinetobacter sp. YH18001; assembly: GCF_013416975.1. Lineage (NCBI taxonomy): Bacteria > Pseudomonadati > Pseudomonadota > Gammaproteobacteria > Moraxellales > Moraxellaceae > Acinetobacter > Acinetobacter sp. YH18001. The sequence continues at coordinate 10,615 of NZ_VPEU01000028.1, forward strand.
AATCTGAATGATCACAATAAAGCAGTGCAGGAGTATCTGACCATTTTACGCTCGAAGAATAAGGAATGAGTATGTTTATTAGCTTTGAAGGCACAGAAGGTGTAGGTAAAACCACACTCATTCGTTCGATCTATGACGATTTTATGGCCCAAGGCAAAGATGTGATGCTTACGCGCGAGCCGGGTGGTACGCCGATGGCCGAGCAGATCCGAGCACTACTTCTGGCTGTGAATCATGAAGAAGCGATGGCGCATGATACCGAATTACTATTGATGTATGCGGCGCGTGCCCAGCATTTGGCACAAGTCATTCTGCCAGCCTTAGCAGCCGGAAAAATTGTACTCTGTGACCGTTTTACTGATGCCAGCTTTGCCTATCAATGTGCAGGTCGTGGACTCAGTGAAACAAAGCTGCAGTTATTAAATGATCACTTTGTGGCACGTATGCCGGACATCACCTTCTGGTTAGAAGCACCGATTGAACTGGGAATGAACCGGGCACGCGCGCGTGGCGCACTGGATCGCTTTGAACAAGAGAAAGTCACTTTCTTTGAGAAAGTAAGAGCCGGCTATGAAACGTTGTGGCAGCGTCATCCGGAACGGATCAAACGTCTGGATGCAACCCGTACACCGGAGCAGGTATTCGAGCAGGCTTTAAGTTATTTGAAGTCTGGTTTAAATTGAAATCCTGTTTATTTTAATTTTCACTAGGTAAATGTGTGAAAAATCTTCTATATTGAAGGCAATATAGAAGATTTTTTTAATAAGATGAAAACGACCAAAACCGAAATCCAACAATTTTTACAACAAGAATTTCCACAAAGCCTAGAAAAATGTAGGATCGAAGCCGTTGTTCCACGCGGCGCAACTTTGCTGTATCAGGTTAGCGCACAAGAGTTGCGTCCGGGTGGTACTGTTTCTGGCCCAACCATGATGACCTTGGCCGATCTTGCCTTATATGTCGCTATTCTGGGCGAAATTGGCCTGGTGGGTTTGGCTGTCACCACCAATCTGAATATCAATTTTCTCCGTAAACCTTCAGGTGGCACGGATTTGCGAGGAGAGTGCAAGCTTATTAAAGTCGGTAAAGTTCTGATTGTCGGGGAAGTCTGGATTTATTCAGTAGACCTTGATGAGCCAGTGGCGCATGTTACTGCGACTTATGCCATTCCACCTCAACACTAAACACCTGAAGAATAGAAGTTCAGTGATATAAATAGCCTAAGCTTAATTAAGTAGGTGAGCGCTAAAAGACAGGGAGATATGATTTAAAAATCATATCTCCCCAATAATCTAAATATTGACCAAGGGTGTTTCTACTTCAAAATTCACCGGATTTAGAATGGTCTTGCGTAATTCAGGCAATAATTCCGGATAGTCCAGCGTGAAATGCAGGCCACGAGATTCTTTACGCTGCATGGCACAGCGCACAATCATTTCTGAGACCAGCACCAGATTGCGAAGCTCGATCAGGTTTTTGCTGACCTGATAATCTTGGTAATACTCGGTGATTTCTTTTTTCAGCATTTCAATACGATGCAAGGCACGTTCCAGACGTTTGGTGCTGCGCACAATACCGACATAGTTCCACATGGTCTGACGTAGCTCATCCCAGTTTTGCAGAATCACCACATCTTCATCCGGATTGGTTACCTGTGAGTCATCCCAGATGGGTACGGGCGGAAAGGCATAGTCAGCATTGAAATGAGATTCGATATGCTTGGCTGCACTCATGCCATACACAAAGCATTCTAAAAGTGAGTTACTGGCCATTCGGTTAGCACCGTGCAGACCAGTATAAGAGGTTTCCCCAATTGCATATAGACCTGCGATATCAGTCTGGCTATGTTCATCGACCACAACGCCACCACAGGTGTAATGGGCTGCAGGTACCACTGGAATCATATCTTTGGTGATATCAATACCCAGTTCCAGCAGGCGGGCATAAAGCGTAGGAAAATGTTCTCTAACAAAGCTTTCATCCTTATGGGTAATATCCAGCCAGACATGCCGAATACCCAAGCGCTTAATTTCATAGTCGATTGCGCGTGCGACAATATCGCGTGGTGCAAGTTCGGCGCGCTCGTCAAAACGCAGCATAAAGCGTTCGCCATCGGGCAGACGCAGATAAGCCCCTTCGCCGCGCATTGCTTCAGTGATGAGGAAGGAGCGCGCTTGTGGATGATAGAGACAGGTCGGATGGAACTGGTTAAATTCCATGTTAGCCACCCGGCAGCCGGCACGATAGGCCATGGCAATGCCGTCACCTGTGGCAATATCCGGATTTGATGTATAAAGATAGGCTTTCATGGCACCGCCACAGGCAAGGGCGGTAAAGGGCGCTAAAAAAGTATGTACTTTTTCATTTTTTTCATCCAGCACATATAAACCTAGCGCGCGGTTTTCACCGTCTAGGCCAAGTTTATGTGAACAGATCAGATCAATCGCAATATAATTTTCAAAAATAGTGATATTTGATTTTTCTTGGGCGCGTTGTACCAAAGTAGTCGAAATTGCACGACCTGTGGCATCTGCGGCATGAATAATCCGGCGCTGTGAATGGCCGCCTTCACGGGTGAGATGCAACTGTTCCTGTTCATCCAGGGTAAATTGCACACCGTGTTTTAGCAGAAAGTCAACTGATGGTTTGCCCCCTTCTACCGTCTGTTTGACTGCGTCCATTTCACATAGCTGTGCACCTGCAATCATGGTGTCATCAATATGCTGTTCAATCGAATCCATTTTATCGAGTACTGCAGCAACACCGCCTTGCGCATAAAAGGTGCTGGCATCTGTCAGGGTGGATTTCGCTAAAACTGCAATATTAAAATGGTCCGGGAGCGATAAGGCTAAACTTAAACCGGCACCGCCACTGCCCACAATAATGACGTCAAATTGATGGGTAAGGGATGAATTAGACATGTCCATCAGCTAATTTTAAAAAAAGTTTGGTAATAACAGCGCTTTTTTGTGCAAAAGGCAAGCGTTGAAATGCTCATTTATTAATGAAAAAAATTAATCAAAGCCTTAACTTAGTGTTTTAATGATGAGATATTGTCCAGCGTGAAGCATTGAAACATATTATTACTTAAACTTTACAATGTTTGTGATAAAACCTATTTACATAAATTTATCAACAATTTGAGTGAATAATTTATATGAAAATTCTAGACTTAAAAAAAGGATTATTTGCAGCGACCCTGACCATGAGTGCTGCACAGTTGCAGGCTGTCACACCGGTTGATTTTTCAAATCTGGTCGAGCAGGTCAGTCCTGCCGTGGTCAGTGTCAATGTCGTTAAAAAAATGAGCGAAGAAGAACTCTTACAACAACAAGTTCCGGAAATTCTGCGTCGCTTCTTTGGCAATCAGGTGATTATCCCGCAGCAGCGCATGCCACAGGAAAAAACCGGCTATGGCAGTGCATTTTTTATCAGTAAAGATGGCTATCTGCTGACCAACCATCATGTGGTTGAGGATGCATCTAAAGTCACCATTACCCTGAATGATCGCCGTGAAATTGATGCTACTGTGGTGGGAAGTGATGCACGTACCGACGTAGCTTTACTTAAGGTCACAGGTTCGAATTTTCCAGAATTGCGTACCGGGGATGTAGGCCGCTTACGTGTCGGTGAGCCTGTGCTTGCGATTGGTTCGCCATTTGGTTTTGATTATTCGGCCTCTGCCGGAATCGTCAGTGCCAAAATGCGCAACATGATGGGTGAAACAGCAGTGCCTTTTATCCAGACAGACGTGGCCCTCAATCCGGGTAACTCTGGTGGGCCTTTATTTAACCAGCATGGTGAAGTGGTCGGGGTGAACTCGCGGATCTTCAGTGGAACCGGCGGTTATATGGGGCTATCCTTCTCAATTCCGATTGATGTGGCCATGGAAGTGGCAGAGCAGCTGAAAAAGAATGGTAAAGTGACCCGTTCCTATCTGGGGGTCAGCTTGCAGGATATCGACCGTAATCTGGCAGAGTCTTACAACCTTTCTAAGCCTGAAGGCTCCTTAATTACTCAGGTTGCACCAAATTCACCCGCCGCACGTGCCGGTCTACGTGTCAGCGACGTGATTTTAAAATATAACGGCACTGCGATTTCACGCACCAGTGAATTATTAAACTATCTCAACCGTACTGCACCTCAGCAACAGGTACAGCTGGAGGTTTTACGTGATGATAAGCGCCGTAATATTTCAGCAACCTTAAGTACCGCACCGGATGATACCCCTGCAAAAGCTGGAGCACAGGCGCAGCCGAGCAAAGGGCCTGTAATTGGTGTAGCTATTCGTGATTTAAGTTCGCTAGAAAAGGATCGACTGGAGATCAAAGGCGGGGTCATGATTCAGGATGTTCGTTCAGGTGGCATTGCCGCACAGGCGCGTATCATGCCAAACGATGTGGTAACGCATATTAATAACAAGGCAGTATTGAACGCAGAGCAATTTGTACAAGAAGTTTCTGAGTTGAAGAAGGGCAATGTGGCACGCGTTACGCTCATGCGCCAAGGGCAGCGTGCGATTGTCGGAATGCGTATCTAATTCTATTCAGATTTTTAAATATAAAAAACCGCTTTTGATGGGCGGTTTTTTATTATTTGCAATTTACCCAGTCTATAAATTCGGTAGACTCTATTCAGTTGAAAATCATGGAAAGGATAAGAGAAAATGACAGCTATTTTTGATCTTGCGTTAAAGGTGCAAGCTGAACATATCGATGGCTTGGGCCATGTCAATAATGTGGTCTATGTACAGTGGATGCAGGAAGTCGCCACAGCCCATATTGAAAAATTGGGATTGGGGTTAAAGGAATATGTGGAACTGAAACATGCCATGGTGGCGGTTGAGCATCAGGTACAATATCGCAAGGCCGCTTTTGAGGGCGATGAAATTATTTTGCGAACCTGGCTGAACGATATCAATGCACTGTATTCATTTCGCCAATATGCATTTTATCGACCACAGGATCAAACCCTGTTATTTACAGGTAATACGCAGTGGGCCTGTATTGAAATGGCCACTGGACGTCCTAAACGCATGTCGCCTACCTTTACCCAAGCCTATCAACCTCTTTCTGAGCAGATCAATCCTTATGATTTTTCAATAGTGTATCTAGATCAATAAGTGCTCGCTTCTTTGGCACAGAGTTAGATATTTCAATCAGGTTTAGCAAAAATATGGCGTGATTTTCAAAGCTTCATTGCAGTGATTGAGCTTGAGATCGCTGGACAGGTATTTTGGCAGAGTGGACAAAGCTAAAAATATAATTCTTTTTCTAGATCACCATTCTGCTATAATCCTTCGCAATTTCTATTCGGCTTTTGTTATGTAATATTTTTAAATTACATAGCGCGTTTTTTCTCAAGGTAACCCATGGCGCAAGCTAAAAAATCTGTTGATATTAAAAACATTCGTAACTTCTCGATTATTGCGCATATTGACCACGGTAAATCGACCCTCGCAGATCGCTTTATTCAGACCTGTGGTGGTTTGCAAGATCGTGAAATGCAGGCTCAAGTCCTCGATTCTATGGAGCTTGAGCGCGAACGTGGGATTACCATTAAAGCCACTTCGGTGACGCTAAACTATACCCATCCAAATGGTGAAGTTTATCAGCTGAACTTTATTGATACGCCGGGACACGTTGACTTCTCGTATGAAGTGTCGCGCTCGCTCGCAGCCTGTGAAGGTGCTTTATTAGTCGTTGATGCGGCGCAAGGTGTGGAAGCACAGTCTGTCGCCAACTGCTATACCGCGATTGAGCAAGGTCTGGAAGTACTGCCCGTACTGAACAAGATCGATTTGCCGCAAGCTGAACCTGAGCGTGTGATTCACGAGATTGAAGAAATTATCGGCATTGAAGCGACAGAAGCACCGACATGTTCAGCCAAAACCGGTCTGGGCATTGAAAATGTTTTAGAAACCCTGGTGAATGTGATTCCGGCACCGGTCGGTGATCGCGAAGCGCCGTTGCAAGCCCTGATTGTAGATTCATGGTTTGACAACTACCTTGGGGTAGTTTCTCTGGTACGTGTAAAGCAGGGTCGTGTGCGTAAAGGCGACAAGATGTTGATGAAATCAACAGGTCAAACGCACATCATTACTTCTGTTGGGATCTTTAATCCGAAACATACTGAAACAGGCATGTTGGAAGCAGGCGAAGTCGGCTTCGTGATTGCCGGTATTAAAGATATTTTCGGTGCGCCGGTGGGTGATACCATTACCTTGGCAACCACACCTGAAGTTGCAACGCTACCGGGCTTTAAAAAAGTAAAACCGCAGGTTTATGCCGGTTTATTCCCGATTGATGCCAGTGACTTTGAACCGTTTCGTGAAGCTTTACATAAACTGCAAATTAATGACTCGGCCTTGTTCTTTGAACCGGAAAGTTCGGATGCACTCGGTTTTGGTTTCCGCTGTGGCTTCTTGGGCATGCTACACATGGAGATTGTACAAGAGCGTTTAGAACGCGAGTATGATCTTGATCTGATTTCTTCTGCGCCAACCGTAATTTACGAAGCAGTGATGAAAAATGGCCAGACGATTTATATCGACAGCCCGTCTAAAATGCCGGATGGTTCAACCGTAGAAGATTTACGTGAACCGATTGCCGAATGTCATATTTTAGTACCGCAAGAATATCTGGGTAATGTCATGACCTTGTGTATCGAGCGCCGTGGCATACAAAAAGACATGAAATTCCTCGGTAATCAGGTATCGATTACTTTTGAAATTCCAATGGCAGAAGTGGTCATGGATTTCTTCGATAAATTGAAGTCTTGTTCACGTGGTTTTGCATCCCTCGACTATAACTTTGTCCGTTTCGAAAGCTCTTCATTGGTAAAAGTGGATGTGCTGATCAATGGGGAAAAAGTCGATGCTCTGGCAATGATCTGTCACCGTAATGACGCGCGTCATCGTGGCATTGCGCTGGTGGAAAAAATGAAAGACCTGATTCCACGTCAAATGTTTGATGTCGCAATTCAGGCGGCAATTGGTGCGCAAATCATTGCACGTTCTACTGTAAAAGCCATGCGTAAAAACGTATTGGCCAAATGTTATGGTGGTGACGTGTCACGTAAGAAAAAACTTCTGTCTAAACAGAAAGAAGGTAAGAAACGCATGAAGCAGGTGGGTAGTGTCGAAATCCCGCAAGAAGCGTTCCTCGCTGTGTTAAAAGTCGAACGCTAGAAGAATAAGGATATAAGCCCATGGATTTTGATTTTAATTTGATTCTTGTTCCTGCGACGCTGTTTTTTGTCGCACTGTGGTTGCTTGACAAGTTTGTCCTGAAACAAAGACAAACTCGCGGCAAGGGCAATGAAAATTTTATCATTACTTGGGCTTATGACTTTTGGCCAGTACTGACGATTGTACTGGTGCTGCGTTCGTTCTTGTTTGAACCGTTTAATATTCCATCGGATTCAATGGTGCCAACCCTGGAAACTGGGGACTTTATTCTGGTGAATAAATTTGACTATGGCGTGAAACTGCCTATGGTCAACACTAAAATTATTGATACTGGCAGTCCAGAGCGTGGCGATGTGGCAGTATTCCGTTATCCACCACAACCGACCATCAGCTATATCAAGCGTATTATTGGTTTACCCGGTGATCATATTGTCTATGATCATGGTCAGTTGAGCATCAATGGTGAACAAGTAGCGAAAGTTCCAGTGGAATTTAGCCGTGAAAAAGATCGTCTGGATACACCCAATGCCATTTATCATAAAGAAACTTTAGGTCAGCATAGCTTTACCATGCGTGAGCTGGAAGGGGTCAATGTCGCGCGTCAGGCGCCTTATATTAACTTTGTGGAAAATGGTAAATATTCAAGTGAAAATGGTTTATATTGGGAAGTAAAGGTGCCAGAAGGTCATTACTTTGCGATGGGGGATAATCGCGATCAGAGTGCTGACAGCCGTTTCTGGGGGCTTGTTCCGGAAGAAAACTTAACAGGTCGTGCATTCTATATCTGGATGCATAAAGAACCTGGCTTTAAATTGCCATCGTTTGGTCGCAACGGGACAATCGATTAATTGTTTCAATCAGGAAAATAAAAAATGAGACATCAACAAGGTGCTTCGTATATTGGGATTTTATTTGCAATCGTGGGGTTTGCATTTCTAGCCAAAGTAGCGATTGCAGTGTGGGGACCCTACTTTGATGATCGTATGGTCGATGGTGAAATTGAGGCGCTGTTAAAAAGTGCGCCAGCCAATATAACACCAGAAAAATTCCGTCAGCAGATGGATCAGCGTTTATCAATGAATAATATTCGCGATCTGAAGTTTGATGAAATTGCCAAAGTTATCCATACCGATGGTTTGCAGATACACAAGAATTATGAAATTCGTAAAAATTTCATAATGAATATCGATTTAGTGATGAAGTTTGAGAAAAATTTTGATCAAAGCGCAGTCAAAACTCAATGATGAACGTCTTGCCAGACGGATCGGTTATCAGTTTAAACAAGCTGAACTGCTCAAGCTGGCACTGACCCATCGTTCAGTCAGTCATAAACAAAACTATGAACGCCTAGAATTTCTAGGCGATTCTCTTTTAGGGATGATCATTGCGAATTATCTCTTCACTGCCTACCCAAGCGAAAACGAAGGCCGGCTGACGCGTATGCGTGCCACCTTGGTTCGACAGGAAGCATTGGGGAAAATCGCCAATGATTTAAAACTCAGTCAGAGTTTAATTCTCAGTACCGGTGAATTGAAATCTGGCGGTCATCATCGCGAGTCTATACTGGCAGATACTGTAGAAGCCATTATTGGCGCAATCTATGTGGATTGCGCTGATCTCACTGTGTTAGAGCCGATTGTGTTAAAATGGTATGAACCGTATTTGGATCATATTGAGCCGACCGATCAGCTTAAAGACCCTAAATCACGTTTACAAGAGTATCTACAAGCACGTAAGAAACCTCTCCCAGTTTACGAGGTTGTAGATATTCAAGGTGATGCCCCTAATCAGCATTTTAAAGTGGAATGTGAGATTGAGGGATTACCGACCATGCAGGGTGAAGGCGCCAGCCGACGTTTTGCTGAACAAGCCGTTGCGGCAGATATTTTAAAACTTTTGGAGCATAAGTCTTAATGACTACTCATTCCGATCACATTGATGCTGATCACGAGTCGCAAAGCGACAGTCACGACCTGGTAAATCAATTTTTTAGCGCACAAGGCACCGAAATTCCGTCGGATTATCGCAGTGGTTTTGTCGCTATTGTAGGTCGCCCGAATGTGGGTAAATCTACCTTAATGAACCATATTTTGGGTCAGAAACTCTCAATTACCTCACGTAAACCGCAAACTACACGGCATAAAATTGTCGGGATTGATTCGCGTGAAAAGTCTCAGGCGGTATTCGTGGATACGCCGGGGATGCATAAAAAGGAAGTACGTGCCATCAATAAAATGATGAACCGTGCTGCCCATTCGGCTTTACGTGATGTGAATCTGGTTTTGTTTGTGGTGGATGCACAGAAGTGGACGCCGAATGATGATCTGGTACTGGAAAAGCTGAAAAATGCTGAAATGCCGGTGATTCTGGTGATCAACAAATTAGATACTTTTGAGAACAAGAACGAAGCTTTACCACTGATTCGTGAGCGCGAAAAGCTGATGAACTTTGCGGAAATCGTACCTGTTTCTGCACTTCGTGGTGCCAATCTTGAGCATTTACGTGACACGATTGCCAAGTATCTTCCGTTCCAGCCGCCATTGTACTCCCTGGATCAATTAACTGACCGTTCAGAACGTTTCCTGGCTTCTGAAATTATTCGTGAAAAAATCATGCGTCAGCTGGGTGAAGAACTGCCCTATGATTTAACCGTGCAGATTGAATCATTCAAAACTGAACAGCCAGTGATGAATGAAAAGACTGGTCGTATGAAGCCGGCCTGTACCTATATTGATGCTACGATTTTTGTCGATCGTCCGAGCCAGAAAGCCATTGTGATTGGTGAGAAAGGCGTTAAGCTGAAAAAAATCGGTATGGATGCACGTCTCGACATGGAAAAAATGTTCGAACAGAAAATCATGCTGACCCTTTGGGTGAAAGTCAAAGGCGGCTGGTCTGATGATGAACGTGCATTGAAAAGCTTAGGTTATAGCGATATCTAAGTTATAAAATTAATAAGCCCCTTTAAGGAATTTCGTGATGATGAAAGTGTTGGCAGTGCTTGCATGTGTTTTATTCTTGCAAGGCTGTATCCATAAAGTGGTCACGGTTCCTGTCAAGGTGGCTTATAAAACCACAAAAGTCGCAGTCAAAGGCACTGCGGCTGTTGTGGGCGCAGTCATCCCGGATGGAGATGACGACGATGATAAAAAATCAAAAAAAGATAAGGATTAAAGTGTCCGCTTATGCGTAACGAAGTACTGCATGGTTATTTGATTCATCATCGTAAGTACCGTGAGCGCAGCCATATTGTGCATTTATTTACCCAGGAATACGGTCGTATGGATGGCATTCTCCGGCAAACACCGCCGCCGCAATATCAGCCCATCAGTTTGCAAGCCACCGGAAAATCAGAACTCAAAAACTTTACCAAGCTGGAAATTGTCAATCAGCCGATTTTCTTTTTTGGCGATGCCTTTTTTTCAGGCTTTTACCTGAATGAAGTTCTGTTACGTTTGTGCCCTCTAGAAGTGGAAATGCCGCAAACCTTTGCCAAATATGCAGAGACATTAACTGCATTGCAGCAATTATCAGAACAATCTAATCCCAATTTATACTTAAAACAGATTTTGCGGCAATTTGAACATATCTTGCTGGAAGAACTCGGTTATGGTCTGGATTTTTCCCTAGATGCTCATCAGGTAAAAATCGATCCGTTACAACACTATTATTTTCAGCTCAATGCCGGTTTTATGCCATCGGCCAAAGCATTACGCTCTACCATGTCAGGTCAGCAGATTTTAAGTATGCTAGATCATGAAAATGGTGGGGATTTTAATCCGGAACAGTTACAATTGTTGACGAAACTGTATCGACAGGTGATCACGGCCTTATTGGGTGATCGACCATTAAAAAGTCGGCAACTCTGGATTCAAAACTCTCAATCTCAAACGTAGTTAGGAAAAGATTATGGCTGCATTACTTGGTGTCAATATTGACCATGTCGCAACATTAAGACAAGCACGTGGTACAACGTACCCAGACCCAGTCAATGCTGCATTGATCTGTGAGCAGGCCGGGGCAGAGGGCATTACCTTGCACTTGCGTGAAGACCGTCGTCACATTCAGGATGAAGATGTTCGTCGTATGCGTCCTGCACTGAAAACCCGTATGAACCTCGAGCTGGCGGTAACAGATGAGATGGTCGCTTTTGCCAAGGAAATTAAACCGCATCATGTCTGTTTTGTCCCTGAAAAACGTCAGGAAGTCACCACTGAAGGTGGTCTGGATGTGGTGACCCATTTCGAATCAGTCAAAGCAGCTACGCAAGAACTGGCGGCGATTGGTTGTGATGTGTCTTTGTTTATTGATGCCGATTTTGCCCAAATTGATGCAGCAGTTGCTTGTGGTGCACCGACCATCGAGATTCATACTGGGGCTTATGCCGATGCAGAAACGCCTGAGGCCCAGCAGGCTGAGCTTGAGCGCATTATTAAAGGCGCTGAATATGCCGCATCGAAAGGTCTGGTAGTGAATGCCGGTCATGGTTTAAACCTCGATAATGTAACGCCAATTGCGGCGATTCCACAGATTCATGAACTTAATATTGGCCACTCATTAATTGCAGATGCTGTATTTTTAGGTCTGGCACAAGCCGTTCAGCAAATGAAAGCTGTGATTAAGTCAGCGCGGTAAGACCAGAGTCGTTATGTCAAATATTAATTATGATGAACTGATGCAGCCGGTGATTGCTTTCCTGGGGTGTGAAACGCCCAAGGCATGGCTGAATGTGGCAGTCGAAAATCTTGAAATCTTGATGCAAGATCATGCCAATTGTGAGAAAAAAGCAGCCAGCACGGCCATGAACCTGATGTTTCGCTATAGTTACTTTGTCGATTTACAGGTGAAGCTTGCGCAGTTAGTGCGTGAAGAAATGCTGCATTATGAACAAGTGCTTGAACTGATGAATACACGTGGACAGGCCTGGCAGAACTTAAGTGCGGGACGTTATGCCGGTGGCTTGCGCAAAGAAATCCGGACTTTTGAACCTGAAGCCTTGATTGATGTCTTGGTGATTGGTGCTTTTGTGGAAGCACGCTCTTGTGAGCGTTTCTACGCGCTGGCTTCGCGTGTGGATGATGAGTTGGCACGTTATTACCGTTACTTGCTTAAGTCTGAATCTCGTCACTTTGAGGACTATCTGGCTTTGGCGATGGATGTGGCGACCACGGCAAAATTGAAAAATCCGCAAGAGGATATTCAAAGCCGGATTGATCATATTCGTAACGTTGAAAAGCAGCTGATTCTGACACCAGATGACACTTTCCGTTTCCATAGCGGTGTTCCGGCTCAAGCGGCTTAATTGCAGTGAACATTTAAAAATCCTCCATTCATGGGGGATTTTTTATATTCAGAGCAAACATATAAATGAGAATTATTTACATCTACAGGCTTAATCCATAAAATACAGCAGATTTCTTAATAACGATGATGAAATAATGAATAAGCTGGTAAAAGTCATGCCTTTTTTGATCTTGGGAGCGATCAGCAATACAGTCTTTGCACACTATCCTTATGTTGCCCCACTAAGTTATCAAACTTTTAACAATCACACAGCGATTGTATCTGGGTTTTATGACAATCCATTTGCCTCGGAAGTGGCGATTAAAAACTTTAATTTTCATTATCATATGCCTACAGGTCAAAAGATTTATCTTGCAGATGATGCATGGACCAAAACACAAACCCTAAGTAGTTATAGTCTGGAAAATAAACAAGAGGGTACTTATCGGATTCGTGGCGAGAAACAGGGGAATAGCCTAAAGTATGCACAGGTTGCTCAAAAATGGAAAATGGTTCTAAGTGCTGTCCCAAAGGCCAATCAAGCGACCAATCAAAATGTGATTTATCAGCAAGCGCTGAAGAAAAACATGCCACAGAAAACTGTGCAGACTATCGATATTATTGAAACCTTTGTCTCACGGCGTGTGACGTCGAATCAGGTCATTCAGCATATCCATGCTGGCTTTGATGTTCAATTTATCACGCATCCAAATGCATTTAAAAAATCTCAAGCGATTCAATTGAAAGTACTGGATGATAAAAAAGGAGTTGCGAATTTAAACGTTGAGATTTTGGCACAAACGACAGATTTTAGTCGTGATAAAAAAATCTATAAAGCGCTCACAACAGATGCGCAAGGGTTACTCAACTTTAATATGCAGGAAAAAGGCCAGTACTTAATGAAAATTGATTATCAGCAGCCTTTCGACATAAAAAAGAATGATTTAAAGCGTTATAAGTATACCTTGGCTTTTAATGTGATGGATTAAGCCAAAAACGAGCCTGAATCATCTCGGGCTCTTTTTATAAAATATTAAACGAAAAAAAGCCCACTTCATTATAAGTGGGCTTTTTAGTATTTGGCTCTCCAACCTGGGCTCGAACCAGGGACCTGCGGATTAACAGTCCGTCGCTCTACCGACTGAGCTATTGGAGAATCTGAAAGCGATTATAGAGGGATTTTGACAGGGGTCAAGCAAAAACTGTCATATTTATAACAAATTCAGCCTGTCTGTTTTTAATTTAGACAATTGCATAAATTTTACGAAAAATACTTGTCAGAATAAATTTCACTTGCTAGATTAAAACCATAAAGTCGTTTGACCAAATGGTCAAACAGTGTGGATTTAAACCTACTTGCCAGCACAAAAATGGCTAAACCGGAGACAGCGAATGAATACGCTCAGCATCCTTCAAATTTTCTCTCAACTCACTTATTATCAAGAAAACTATCTGCAGATTATTGCAGATCCAGCACAGTATTATATTCCTGTTACAGATGCTCATATTAAGCTATGGCCCTTGGCGCAACAGTCCTTGTATCTAGGTGATTTGCTGCAATTGTGGTTTGCAGAAAAATGGTTGGTAGAAACTGAACGTCAATTTAGCTTTGAAGTGTTTTTGAATGCCGATTATCTGAAAGAGCAAAGCAAAGAATTATATATCTATGCCATTTCAGGTAATCTTTTGACCGGTACCAATCAATCCAAAGCTTGGCAGGCATCGACAGCGCAAATACAAGATGTAGAGCTGGCCAATGTGTCCAAGCATTATTTTGAGTTTCAGGGCTTAAGCCGACCACAGATCGCTTGTGTTCAAGCCGGACAGACGAAGGGCAATATTGCTTAGGTCATCGATTGAATGCTGGCCATAGGTTCTCTTGGTTATTCAGGGCGAATAATCATACAGGTCGCAGTGGCATGGGCATATAAACGGCCTTCTTCATCCAGAATCCGACCTTCAGCAATACCCAGATTTTTACTGAGGTTAATTGATTGTCCGGTCGCTTTAAGCTGCTGGTCTTGAGGAATCGGTCGGCACATTTTAACATTCAGATCAATCGTGCCATAACCGACCCCTGCTTCGAGTAAAGTATGAATCGCACAGCCTGTCACCGTGTCTAAAACAGTTGCTGCAAAACCACCATGCACGCCACCAAGCGGATTTAAATGCCGGTGATCGGCTTTGACTTTAAATTCTACGTATCCGCTTTGGATAACGGCAGGTTGCATCGACATGGTTTCGCTAATGCTTGGAGCGGGAATTTTCCCATCTCGCATCGCTTGTAATAAGGCCAAACCGTTCATTTCTTTTGGATTCATTCTGCTTTTCCTGTGATTATTCTTTAGCTGTTTCGATTTTATTTAAAAGTGAAACATCAATAATAGCAAGTGACATATTTTTTAATGAGATGTTGCCGAAGGTAATTGTTATCTTGGAGGGTTAAAAGTTATTGTGGTTAAAATATTTATTTTTTTAATGCTATTGCAGATAGCAGGAGAGTGCTATTTCTACCGGAAATAGAGATACTTTAGATATTCAGGAATTTCGATCAATGCTATGTGTGGCATACACTTTGGCTGCGATCATTTGTTTGTTCTGCTTAAAATACGTTATCAAAAGCATCTTGGAATGGCATAAAAAACCCGCGATCAACGCGGGTTTTTAAATCAAGCGAGTTGATTATTGTGCCGCTTTTTCAGCTTCGATTGAAGCAATCGCAGCGTCAACGCCTTCGATTGAATCAGCAGCTTTCTTGATGCGCGCAAGTGCATCAACCAACACTTCATCTGCAGTTGCATAAGAAATACGCATGAAACCGCCCAGACCGAATGCATCGCCAGGAACAACGGCAACGCCAGTTTCTTCCAGTAACCAAGCAGAGAATTCTGTGCAAGATTTCAAACCTTTGGCACGAATCAACGGCTTGATGTTTGCGTATGCATAGAATGCACCATCCGCAGGTAAGCAAGAAATACCATTGATGTCATTCAAGCCTTTCACAACCAGGTCATGACGACGTTTGAATGCTTCAATCATTGGCTCAAGAACATCTTGAGGACCATTCAATGCAGCTTCGGCAGCAACTTGTGAAATTGAAGTTGGATTTGAAGTGGATTGTGACTGGATTTTTTTCATCGCACCGATCAGTTTGGCAGGGCCCGCTGCATAGCCAATACGCCAGCCAGTCATTGCATAGGCTTTAGATACACCGTTTAACACGATTGTGCGGTCATACAGGTCTGGTGCAACAGTGGCGATGTTATAGAACTCATCTTCCCAACGAATCGGTTCATACATGTCATCAGATGCGATGAATACTTCAGGGTATTTACGCAGTACCTCGGCCAAAGCAAGAAGTTCTTCTTTGGTGTAGATCATGCCAGTCGGGTTAGATGGACTGTTCAATACCACTAAACGCGTTTTGTCGGTGATGGCAGCTTCTAGTTGTTCAGGTGTGATTTTGAAACGCTGTTCTTCACCACATTTCACAATCACAGGTACGCCTTCAGCGATGATCACCATATCCGGGTAGCTGACCCAGAAAGGTGCAGGGATGATGACTTCATCACCTTTGTTCAACAAAGCCAAAGACAGGTTAAAGAATGATTGTTTACCACCACAAGAAACCAGAATCTGGTTTGCTGCGTAGTCTAGGTGATTGTCACGTTTCAATTTAGCAATAATGGCTTTTTTAAGACCTGGCGTACCGTCAACAGCGGTGTATTTGGTGAAACCGTTGTTAATCGCTGCAATTGCTGCATCTTTGATGTGTTGCGGTGTATCAAAATCTGGCTCACCTGCGCCCAAACCAATAACATTATGACCTGCAGCTTTTAATTCAGCAGCTTTGTTAGTCACAGCAAGCGTTGGGGACGGTTTGATGGCATTTACACGATCAGAGAGACGTACGTCCACGGCAGTATTCCTTCTTATAGGGATTAAAAAATAAAAAGCACATTATCTTAGCTTAAAATGCGAGGCATGGGGCAAAAGAATTTGGAAAACTTTGAGGAAAAAATGGTGTACTTGCAGAGCTTTATCTTGAACTCCGATGCCAAGGGACAACAGTTAAAAGGCTTGAGTTATCAAGTAAACCCCCATAAGCCAGTCAATATAAACTAAAAATGGCCACTTTATAGTGACCATTTTGTGGTGTTGTCTTGGTACTTATTTATTAAAGCGTGACAGATCTTCATCCGGACGCGCGGTTAAGATTTCAACCCCTGTTTTAGTGACGAGCAGGGTATGTTCATACTGTGCTGACAATGAATGGTCTTTGGTGACCACCGTCCATTTGTCACCCAGTAATTTGGTTTTCCAGTCGCCACCATTCACCATAGGCTCAATGGTAAAAGTCATGCCTTCTTCTAAAATCATCCCGGTATCTGGCTGGCCGTAATGCAATACTTGCGGTTCGTCATGGAAAGTCGTGCCAATTCCATGACCACAATATTCACGTACCACACCAAAACGTTCAGATTCGACATATTTTTGAATCACGTGGCCAATATCACCAATGGTTGACCCTGGTTTTACAGTTTCAATACCCCGGTACATGGCTTCTTGCGCTACTTTACATAGACGGTTAGCAAGAATAGACGTTTCACCACCGACGATGTACATCATGTTGGTATCGCCATGATAGCCATCTTTAATCACAGTGACATCGATATTCAGAATGTCACCTTTTTTCAATTTTTTGCTATCCGATGGAATGCCGTGACACACCACATGATTCACAGAAGTGCAAATCACATGCTGGAAAGCAGGCCGACCTGGTGCTGCACCATAACCTAAGCAGGCTGGAATGGCTTGTTGTTGGTTAACAATATAGTCATGACAAATCGTATCAAGTTCTAGCGTAGTAACACCTGGAACAATATGCGGTTTGATCATATCCAATACTTCTGCCGCCAGTCGCCCTGCCACACGCATTTTTTCAATTTCGTCAGGGGTTTTGATAAGTCGACGTGGCGCTTGGTAAGTGTTGTTCATGATCTCTAAAAACTTTTGGAAATTTGTGTGTGACTATGGTATAAATAGCCGCCCATTTTATCAAATGCTTTTTCGTGAATAAATTTCACGGGCTTTGTGCGATGGGACAAAAAATCCGCACATATATCGACACATTACTCTGGGTGCTTCTAGGGATTGTTGTCACTTTATATGTGAGTTGCGTTGTCAGCTAAAATTTCGTCATGCGAGGCATGAAACGATGGTAATGGTATTCCCTTATCGAGTTTCATAACGAAGTATGAGGGGATTTTAGCTACAACCCTTCGGGACAGGGACGTTTTTTGACGCTACTGCGTTATGAATAGTTTATTTAGAATGTTAAATCTCACTATTCATGCCTTGTATCGCTAAAAAATGTCCTCTGTCGCAACCACTGATAAAATGACAGCAATCTCTTGGGTGGAGAATGCGGGTATATGGAGGCCTAACCCAAACTTTAAGGTAAAGAAAATGGCAGATTACAACGTAGGCATGCGCGACCTTCTACAAGCAGGCGCACACTTTGGTCACCAAACACGTTTTTGGAACCCAAAAATGCGCGATTACATCTTTGGTGCGCGTAACAAAATTCACATCATCAACCTTGAGCACACTGTTCCTGCGTTAAATGATGCTTTGAACTTTGCTAACAACTTGGCGAGCAAAAAGAACAAAGTTTTGTTTGTTGGTACTAAGCGCGCAGCTTCTGCAATCATCCGTGAACAAGCGCAACGTGCTGGTCAACCATATGTTGATCACCGCTGGTTAGGTGGTATGTTGACGAACTGGAAAACACTTCGCCAATCTATCAATCGTCTAAAAGACCTTCAAACTCAATCTCAAGACGGTACTTTCCTTAAGCTAACTAAACGTGAAGCTTTAGAACGTACTCGTGAGATGGAAAAACTTGAACGCGGTCTTGGCGGCGTGAAAAACATGGGTGGTTTACCTGACGCATTATTCGTAATCGACGTTGATCACGAAGCAATTGCAATCAAAGAAGCGAAGAACCTTGGTATTCCTGTAATCGGTATCGTTGATACAAACTCTAACCCAGACAACGTAGATTACGTTATTCCGGGTAACGATGATGCGATCCGTGCAGTAACACTGTATGCTTCTGCTATGGCTGATGCGATTCTTGCTGGTAAAGAATATGCTCAATCACAAGCGAATGCACAAGCTAAAGCAGAAGAAGCTCCAGCTTCTGAGGCTTAATGCGTTTGACGCAAGCTTGTCATTTTTGCGACATGTGATGGTGGCAAAGTAAGCGTTATGTATGCAGGCGGCCCATGAGAACTCCTCTGGGCCGTTTCTGTTCTAAAAAGAATTCATTTTCTACCGAATTTAGGAGATAAACATGACTGCAGTTACAGCAAGCATGGTTAAAGAATTGCGCGATCGTACTGGTCTTGCAATGATGGAATGTAAAAAAGCTTTGACAGAAGCGGGCGGCGACGTTGAATTAGCGATCGATAACCTACGTAAATCTGGTCAAGCGAAAGCTGCTAAAAAAGCGGGTAACATCGCTGCTGATGGCGCGATCACGATTGCTCAAGAAGGCAACAAAGCACTTCTTTTAGAAGTAAACTGCCAGACTGACTTCGTTGCAAAAGATGAAAACTTTGCTGGTTTCTCTGCGAAAGTTGCAGCTGCTGCACTTGCTGCAAACGTAACTGATCCTGCTCAAATCGCTGAATTGAAACTAGAAGATGGTGCAACTGTAGAAGAAGCGCGTATCGCTCTTGTTCAAAAAATCGGTGAAAACATCCAAGTACGTCGTGCGAAAATTGTTGAAGGTGCTAACCTTGCAGTTTACAAACACGGTCTTCGTATCGGTGTTGTTGTTTCTTATACTGGTGATGAAGCAACTGGTAAAGGCTTGGCAATGCACGTTGCTGCGTTCAACCCAGTCGCTGTAAATGCTGAAGGCGTTTCTGCTGAGCTTATCGCGAAAGAGAAAGAAATTGCTGAAGCGAAAGCACTTGAATCTGGCAAGCCAGCAAACATCGTTGAGAAGATGGTTGTGGGTTCTGTCGAGAAATACTTGAACGAAGTTGTTCTTGAGCGTCAAATGTACGTAATCGACAACGACAAGAAAGTTGCTGACGTTCTTAAAGCAACAGGTACTACTGTAGCTGAATTCGTTCGTTTCGAAGTTGGTGAAGGTATCGAGAAGAAAGCTGAAATGAGTTTCGCAGAAGAAGTTGCTGCTGCTCAGGCTGCTGCTCAATAATTCGGTAACGAATTATAAAGAAGCTCCACTTTGTGGGGCTTTTTTTATATCTGCATAAAAATACAATAAGTCGAAAGCGGTAGTTTTTCTTGGAAAATGCGAGTTTGCTTAGAAAGTGCGCGTGATAAAATCAACGAAATTTAAAGAATTGAAAATCATTAATAGCGCATATAAAACCGACATGGGTATTGGGGCGATGATTGCTTATTGATTGCTGTATATCTGTGTTGATACCTAGCAAAACCAGTTTGAGTGGAGCTCCTTAACACAAAGTCAGCCAAGTCGCCACACCGACACTCATTTTGAAGCTATGTCTCAAGATGATCTCAATAAAATTTAGACTGCTTTTCAACATCATCAGGGTGCTATTGGGGTTCGATCTTATCGAACAATGATTGCAACGTTAGGTGATGATCATAAAGGATCACGCTATTAAGAGTTCATGCTTGAATGATCAAATTGTATTGGTGACATATAATATCGATTCCGCACCCGGCATTGGTTCGATTCAAAAAGATGATATTGTCGAATTTTATAGTGAATATAAATAGCGAGAAGGGGGATGTGGCGCACTGGATGCATCATGATTGTGCCCGAAAACATGTGTATGGCCGGTTAAAACATCAAGGAAGAACCTATCAAGAAGGTTCTTCTCATTAGAAAAAATGAAGAATGCTGCTAAATGCTCTTCATGTCTCGTATCTGGCGACTTTTCCAGGAAGGTGCTACTTTAGCTAAATAAGCATCCATGCACCAAATCGGGCCAATAAGAAGGAATTGAAGGTCTTTAAAGAAAGATGGCTTTTTGCCTTCCACTTTGTGGCCATAAAACTGACCAATCCAGGCAAAAACAAATAGGCCAACATAAAAACCGGCACCGACTGGCAGAATCCAGATTAACCAGGCCATGATCAATGTTAAAGCAGCCATTGCAACTGCCAAAACAATATCTAGTCGGGCATAGAAAATAAAAGCCAGAGCTAGCAGAAGGGCGGTCAGTAAAGCACTAAAGTGCGCAATAATGCCAATAATCGAAAAATAGATAGTCGGTACGCAGACCCAGTGAATCAGCTTATTGGTTTTGTTTTGATGACTGTCACTATATTCATCCAGCCATTCAGATATTGTTTTCATTATTCGCTCCATTCCATGAATACGTTGTGCTTGCCTGAAAATATAAAGCAGAATCTAGGTTTGGTCAAAAGTTAATCGTGCCAGAACGTGAATTTTATTTGGCGAATTTGCAACATTCAAGCTGTAATGGACAGGTAGCCGGAGATAAGAGGAACTATAGATTGATTGTCATTTTTCTATAACTTGAAGTTAATAAAAAAGCCACATTACTGTGGCTTTTGGTTAAATGTATTGCAAGTTAAATCTTAAGAATTTGGACCAGCGACACGCTCAATACTGACATTGCCAACACCGGCATTGGTAATGCCGAGTTTCTTCGCTGCGCCATAAGATAAATCGACGACACGGTTACCATGGAATGGGCCGCGGTCATTGACTTTAACCACTACGCTTTTACCATTATTTCTATTGGTCACACGAATATAACAGTTCAATGGCAGGCTACGATGAGCAGCAGTCATTGCATTCATGTCAAAGGTTTCACCGCTTGCAGTTTTACGGCCGTGGAACTGGCGACCATACCAAGAGGCTGTACCTGTCTGACTGAACTTGCGTACAGTATTAGAAGCCACGGTATTCAGTTTTTCAATCACTGAAGGCTCTTCTGCAGGAATTTCAATTTTCGCTGCAATGGTTTCACGGCGAACTTTATCGCCAGAACGCTCAGTGATTGAAAGGCTGTTCAAATTGGTGAAATTTGAATTGAAGCTTTGAGCTTCTTTATTTAATACACGCGTTGCAAGGCGCGAATTGTCATTTTCGTGATTAAACGAAGATGACGGAACCATATCTGCCTGCGATTGCGTCAGTGTGACTATCGTGGCAATAGCCATAAAATACTTCAAAATTGAAGAATGCATCGAATCAACTCCTAACAGCATATCGCATGGATTTGTTCATAAGTAACTGAAAAACCATGTAAACACGCCTGATATTTAACTTATGCAACTACATTTAACGAAATGGATAATATTCATGCCTGCAATATCCTGTCTAGTGTTTAATTAAAATAGTTTAAAAAAGAACTTAAAATAAACAATGAGTGATTAAAATATGATCAATATTGTAACACAATATTAAAATTGATCAATATTTGCTCATAATCACTCATAAAAATGTTGACTTTAATAATTTGTATTAAATTCTCATGTTAACGGCTAGTAATTTCTGTACCTAATAACCACAATGCAGTGGCATACATTCGGCTGCGATTATAAGTAGTAATCACTTGAAAATTTGGATAAGTAATATAGTAAATATGCCCATAATTTTCTTGTAATTGAATTACATTGACCAAGTCTAGATCGTCAATTTGAACAATAGGATTCATTGGGCTAATCCCTTGTGTTTTTAACACACCATATGGGCTAGGTTGAGTCAGATCTTTGGCAATTACCGCATCCGGGTTCGAGCCACTATAACGGGCCGGAAAAGCAATCGGTTGATTACGCTGCCAGCCATGCTGGGCTAAATAGTTGGCAATCGAGCCAATCGCATCTACTGCTGAATTACGCAGGTCAATATGTCCGTTACCATCGTAGTCCACGCCGAATTTTGGAATATTACTTGGCATGAATTGTGGATAACCGACCGCACCTGCATAAGAGCCGACGATAGAAGAAGCTGAAACGCCATCTTTATAAGACCAGGCAATTAATGCCGCCAGTTCATCTTGAAAATACTGGGCACGACGCTCATAACCAAAACCTAAGGTGGCCAGCGCATCACGGGTGACAAAAGAACCCTTATTGGTACCAAAGCCGGTTTCTACCCCTAAAATCCCGAGAATGATTGACTGTGGTACACCAAACTGCTGTTCAGCGCGATTCAGCGTTTCCGCATATTGCTGTTTAAAGCGCACACCGCGTTGAATGGTCGACTCAGCCAGAAAGTTGGTTTTATAAGAATACCAAGGCTTGCTTTCACCTGGACGATTCATAATATTGATGATATTGGGCAGGTTACGCGCCCCGTTCATGGCTGAATCGACTTGCTGGGCACTCAGCCCATAATTTTGCATGGCAGTCTGTTTAAAACTGGCATAAGAGGGATGAGATTGGAAATCGTTGGCCAGACTGAAACTGCTGAGACCGAATGCGGTCAATGCGATTGAAAGCTGTTTAAATTTTTTATAAAAATTCGATTTCAACATCTTGGTACGATTTCCAATTTTTGATAAGTTGCGGGCAATGTTATTTGAATCATGCCATGAAAAAGATTGAGAAATTTTTTCAATCATGAGGCTGTAAAAACCAGATTAAAGATAACATTCGGATGATTAAGAGACCTAGATGCATATACAAAAATAGTGAAAGACTGGCTATTTTTACGTCAGTTTGCCTTGTGGAGCTGCTTATCTGTAACAAGCTATTTCATTGAACATAAAAAAGCCTGACCGAAGTCAGGCTAATTTTAAAAAATCACTCTTAGATGATTCTATGCAAACCTATTCTGTATAGAACAAGGTGTCATGATATTCAGCCATGGCGCGAAGCTCATCCTTGTTCAGATTGAGAATGATTTTATCTGCAGCCATATTGATGGCCTTAATCACAGCAGAAGCACCAATATCTGCTGCCTTGCGTTTGATCATGCCAAGATCCAAGGTCTTATTAAAATCGACCATAAAGTGACGTACCGTCGCTTCACCAAACTGCTTATATAGATTGCTAAACGTTTGTTTGTCGATACTCTGACCGGCTTTTAGTTCCGCATAATGATGTTTTAAATTGGTCACCAGATTGGCATCCAGCGACTCACCAATACGGATCTGTCCTTCAGGGTCTTTAAACAGACTGCGTTCAGAGAAAGCAATAGATTGCTTCACCACATCATTCGGCGCTTTACTCAATAACTGTTTCAGCAATACCGCCACAGTTGACTTGATATAGCCCGCCAGTTTTTCCGCAGTATCGCGCTTATCACTTGCAGGAAAACGACGCACCAGTTCCGTGAGAATCGCATCAATAATTTCATCATTAATCATCAATGCGGTTTTATCACGGAGTGGGTAAAGCGGCTCATTTGAATTTTTATTTTGTTGTGCAGTCTGAATTGTATTTAAAAGCTCTGCAGAAGGAATAAAACCAAAAAATGGCATTGTTAAACCTCAATGTTTTTATTGTCGCGCTAATCGAATAGGGCGAGGCATCCATGTTAAATCCGATACACGGCAAGGGTTGATATCCAATCCACCGCGGCGTGTATAGGTTGCGTAGACCATCAGCTTTTCCGGTTTCAGTTGTTGCCAGAGATCGGCAAACATCTGCTCCACGCATTGTTCGTGAAAACCGTTATGCTGACGATAAGAAATAATATAAGCCAAAATACTCTTATAACAAGGTTTTTTGCCCTGATAGCGTATAAATACTGTACCCCAATCCGGTTGTCCAGTGACTGGGCAGTTACTTCTTAATAAATGTGAATACAGCTGGATTTCAACTTCTTCGGTATGGTTCGCATCCAGAGCCAAAAGACTCGCATCAGGATGATTTTCCAGACGTTCCGGAATTAGTTCATCAATGCAGATGCCTTCAGGTTGGGCAACTTCCAAGTCATCAACCTGAAATAAATCTAACGTAATCTCTGCGCCAGCCGCAGCAGATAAATCTTTTTCCACCGTGGTGATAAAGTCAGCTTGAGATTCAAATTTGGCAAAATTCAAACTATTAAAGTAAAGCTTGAGTGATTTGGATTCAATCAGATTCGGCGAAGAAGCAGGCAGGCTGATCCGTCCAATTGCGACTTGCGGCACACCGGCTGAATTTAACCAGGAAATTTCAAAAACATGCCACCAGTCGGTGCCTTGCTGAATCGCGTCGACATGCGCGTATTGTTCACGAGCAGGTGCGCGCGAAATCGGAAACAGAACATCCGGCTGATATTCTGTCGGGTAATTGGTGTCTTTACCAAGAAGAGATTGTTCTACACTCATTATTCACGCATTCCTGAACCACGGGAGAGTAAATGATAGGCCAATGCATAGAGCAGGCCGCAACATAAGGTGACCACTGCAAGTGAAACAGTTACATTGACATCGCTATGTCCTAAAATGCCATAGCGGAAGGCATTGACCATATACACCACAGGGTTGATCAAAGATAAATTTTGCCAGAATGGACTTAAGGCAGAAATTGCATAAAACACACCGCCTAAATAAGTCAGTGGCGTTAAAACAAAGGTCGGGATAATCGAAATATCATCAAAAGATTTGGCATAGACGGCATTGATAAAACCACCCAAAGAAAACAGCAGGGAGGTAATCAATACGGTATAAATCGTCACAAACCAGTTGGTAATGTATAGATCCGCAAAAAACAAACTTACGGCACTAACAATAATCGCCACCAGTACTCCACGAATCACACCGCCCAGCACATGTCCCCAAAGAATGGCATGCATCGGTACTGGACTCATGACCAGCTCTTCAATACTCTTTTGAAATTTTGAACTGAAAAAACTGGAAGAGACGTTGGCATAGCTGTTGGTAATCACGGCCATCATGATCAGACCGGGCACAATGAACTCCATATAGCTATAGCCGCCCATGTCTCCAATCCGCGAACCGATCAGATTGCCGAAAATCACGAAATACAAGCTCATGGTGATGGCAGGTGGTAACAAGGTTTGCGGCCAGATCCGCATAAAACGGCGGACTTCTTTATATACAATGGTATATAAAGCTACGCTGAGTTGATTAATGTTCATTGCGCAGCTCCATCCAGATTTTTTTCGACCATTTTGACAAAAAGCTCTTCCAGACGATTGGATTTGTTACGCATACTGCGTACCTGAATATTCTGTGATTCCAATAGCTGGAACAGATCATTCATGCTATGTGCCTTGTCCATGGTAATTTCTAAGGTCATCGGGTCGATTAAATTAAAACGTACCCCGATAATCTCCAGATGCAAAGGTTCAATCGGTGCTGCAAGATCAAAAATAAAGGATTCTTCATTCAGCTGACTTAGGAAGCTCTTCATGCTGGTGTCTTCTTTAATCACACCACGATCGATAATCGCAATGCGGCGACACAGCATTTCGGCTTCTTCTAAATAGTGGGTGGTGAGAATGATGGATGTCCCTTGCTCATTCATCTCGTTCAAAAACTCCCACATTGAACGACGTAATTCGATGTCGACACCCGCAGTTGGTTCATCCAGAATCAAAAGTTTCGGTTCATGCATCATGGCACGTGCAATCATCAAACGACGTTTCATACCGCCCGACAGCATACGCGCCTGCGTTGCACGTTTTTCCCATAGGCCCAGCTTGGTCAGATAGAGTTCAGCCCGTTGCTGTGCAATTTTTTTAGGAATCCCGTAATAGCCGGCTTGCGTCACCAGAATGTCGAAAGTTTTTTCAAACTGGGCGAAGTTAAATTCCTGAGGAACCACACCTAAACACTGTTTGGCTTGGGAGGGATGGGTATCCAGGTTATGACCAAAAATTTCGACTGTGCCGGCGGTTTTTTTTGTTAATGAACTGATAATACCGATGGTGGTGGATTTTCCGGCGCCATTTGGCCCCAGAAGTGCATAAAACTCACCTTCTGGTACATTTAAGTTGATTCCTTTTAATGCCTGAAAGCCATTGCGATAGGTCTTTGACACATCTCTTAAGATCAGTGCATCAGTCATGAATATCTCAAATGGTGAAAAGTTGAGATATTGTGAGTGATCTTGGAAAATAAGCCAAGTGATTCACATGGAATTCTGTGTTGCTGTTTTGGAACATTGTATAAAGTCTAAGCATAAAATGACGAAGTTATAGATAGTTGCTTTACCTTATGATTTTTTTTGTTATGATGTGCATCGCGCGCTCATAGCTCAACTGGATAGAGTACAGGTCTCCGAAGCCTGTGGCGTGGGTTCGAGTCCCGCTGAGCGCACCATTTTCTTATTTCTTACAACATAAAAATCTCTCTAAATTAAATCTTTATACCAGATTGCTTTTCATAAAACATTTTATTCAGTGCCACCATATAGATTGCATTGCTTAAATCGAATCTCAAACTCTGTCTTTTCACTTTATTCGATACTGCTCAAAAATAATCTTAAAAGTTTTCAGACAAACAAATGACATGCTCATTTTCTTTTACTTATTCTGATTCTATATTTTGATTTGATACGCTAATTCACAACGGCTTTGAATATTTTGAATACGAGAGCTGATTGCAATGCAGAGTACGACTCTTGAATATCTTGAGGATGAAATAACTCAAATGTTTTAATAAACCCATTTTTGAACAGATTATTTGTTGAGTAAAATTCATTAAAATAATTTAAACGTGAAAATATTAAAGTGATTATCCTGAAATAGATTATGCTATTCACCAAGCTTGAGTAGCTGGTTTCTGTATTTTTTTGGGTAAGCCATATGATAGAACTACGACATTTAAAAACACTGACAGCGCTAAGAGAACATGGATCACTGGTTGCAGCAGCAGGAGATCTCTGTTTAACACCTTCAGCTTTGTCTCACCAATTGCGCGAACTCGATCAATGGTTCGGGGTTGAAGTGGTCAATCGCCGTAGTCGCCCTGTGAGTTTTTCTAATGTAGGTTTACGTTTGTTGAAACTGGCTGATGATGTGCTACCACAAGTACAGATAGCGCAAAGTGATATCACACGTATTGTGCATGGACAGACAGGCCGTATTATATTCTCGTCAGAGTGTCATAGTTGTTTTGACTGGCTAATGCCACTTTTGAATCAGTATCGTATCCAATATCCAGATGTTGATTTGGATTTTGCTTCGGGCTTTGAAGCCAATCCGCATGAATTGTTACAAACGGGCGAGTTTGACTTACTGATTACTGCCGATCCGATTGCACTCAAAGGTGTGGAATATTTCCCGGTATTTGAATATGAATCACGTTTGGTGTTGTCTAATACACATCCTTTAGTACGTGCCCAAGAGATTACGGTGCAGGAACTGGCAGAAGAAACATTAGTAACTTATCCGGTAGATAAGCATCGTCTGGATATCATGTCACGCTTGTTTATTCCTGCGAATATTTTGCCAAAACAGATTCGGACGACCGATCTGACTCAAATGCTGATTCAGCTTGTTGCCAGTGGTCGTGGGATTGCGGCATTGCCAGATTGGGTGGTAAATGAATATGAACAGAAGGGCTGGGTGACTTCGCGCCGTCTGGATTGTGTAGCCCCTGAAGGCTTACGCCGTACTTTATATGCAGGTTATCGAACTGAAGAAAAACAGAAAGATTACTTTGAGGGATTCTTAAAGCAGCTTGACCGATTCTCTAAAAAGCGGGCACAGTATTACACTTGATCCTAATCTCAAAGGAGCAGGCTCAATAATATGAATATTAAGGATTCTGTTCCTCTTCATCCTGATGTTGTTGACGGATTTGGTCTCTTTTTACCTGAGGGTCTTTATCTACGCCCAGCTGGCCGCGCTGCATCTCTCGATCCTGTTTTTCTTGTGGGTCCAATTCCTCTTCTGGAAATTCTTCATTAATTTTTTCATCTGGATGAGTCATCGCAATATACCTTTTCTAGAAATATAAATTTGTTTTGATCGATTTAATATCGGGTTTGAGTACATTTGTTTATTGTATATGAACGACTTTATTACACTGTTGTTTTATAACTGATTTGATTTTACAAATTGTGATGCTTATAAGTGTGTTTATACAGTACATTTTAAATAAAAATTAGTGCTTTATGTTCAAAATAACAATGGATTATATCTATAAGAAAATTACTTTTAATTCGGCTAATTACAGCGGTTCCTGTAGAGGTTCGCTAATTTCTGAGTAGCGCTTATTATTCTCAATAATTTAAAAAAATAAATTTTAAAAAACTGAATAAATTAATAAAGGATGATGTGAACACATATTGAGCTTGGCGATTTTGTTGTCGGGTTGTAGTGCGCTGAGTTTTGCACAACCTGTTTTGGTGAAAACTGAACAGAATGTGGAGGAATATCGTCTTGATAATG
>NZ_VPEU01000029.1:0-35805 GCF_013416975.1 Acinetobacter sp. YH18001
ATGGAATTTCACCCAGAAGCGTTCATTATTGGCATTGATAAAGCTAAAGGTATGGCTGCCAAAACCATGCATGTGACGATAACCGTCTGGAACAGCGCAACGCTACTTTGATTCCATCAATAAATCATATATATCCATTTTTATGATTTAGATTGGATAAAATCTTATAAAGCTCACTATTTAAACAACTCCCTAAAAACCATACCCCTAATATAAATAAAATATTGTTTTAATTAATATTTTTATAAAACAACTTGGTTTTTTATTCAATTAAAGAGCTAAACAAGGCTTTGCTATCCAGTATATCGAATATAGTTTTATTGCTATGATATCGACAATCCCAGAATGCTCAAACTACTTCATGTGCTTATAAACTATCTATTTTTTCTCTCCAAAATAGATTATTTACAATCAGGTTTGTGGCATTTCTGACTTGATCGCGTTCACCAGAACGATTGCTGTAGGCTTGGATCTTTTAGTTTAAGGCCAGTACCAACAACGATCAGGACACATACTTAGATCGTATAAAAATCTTATTTAACACGATTTAAAAATGCTTATACTCTAGGCAAGATTAAAATTAGGAAAATTTCATGAAAAAATTACTTGGCGTTTTATTGAGTGCCTCTGTATTAACTTTGACTGGGTGTGGCAAACAAGAAGCGCCTGCCAATGATGCAGCACAAGCCAATGATGCGAATGGCCTTCAAACCGTAACCATGGCATCGACCGGTTCAGATGCAGATGTATGGCGCTATATCGCCACATTACCTGAAACCAAAGCAGCCGGCATTAAACTTGATGTGAAAAATTTCACTGACTATGTGTCAATGAACACAGCCGTTGCCAATAAAGAAATCGATGTCAATGCATTCCAGTCATATGCCTATATGGTTGCGTATAATGATGCCAATACAGCAAAAATTGCACCATTGTCTACCACCTATTTAGAACCAATGGGAATTTACTCAAGCAAAGTAAAATCTTTGAATGAGTTTAAAACAGGTGCAACCATTGCCATTCCAAACGACGGTGCAAATGAATCACGCGCGTTATTACTTTTACAATCGGCAGGTCTGGTCAAATTAAAAGCTGGCTTTGACAATGTAAAAGGCACAACAGCTGATGTGGCTGAAAATGCAAAACAAATCGTGATTAAGCCTATTCAAATGGCAACTGCAGTACGTGTAAAAGATGAAGTTGATGCAATTGTGCTAGGCAATACGCTGGCAATGGAAGGCGGTTTAAACGTATTAAAAGATGCGGTTTACTATGAGCCAATTGATCAAAGCACAAAAATGAATGTAAACGTATTAGCGGTTGCAGCAGATCGTCAAACGGATCCTGTACTGCAAAAAGTAGGTGCCTTGTATCATACGCCAGCAGTTCAAGCGTATGTCGATGAAAATTTTGGTGGCACTAAAGTTGCAGTAAACAAGCCGGTGACGTATTTAACTGAATCAAAATAGTACTATAATAGTCTTTTAGAACAGGCAAGGACGATTTCTTGCCTGTTTTTTTATCCGTGATGCAGTTTTTGACACTATGATTGAATTTAAAGATATTTCAAAACAGTATGAGCTTAAGGGTCAAACCTTGCATGCCTTGAATCAGATTAATCTATCGATTCCAACCGGCAGTATTTTTGGCATCATCGGTTATAGTGGTGCCGGTAAAAGTACCCTCATCCGTCTGATTAATTTACTTGAGCGTCCAAGCTCAGGTCAGATTATCATTAATGGAACAGATTTTACCGCACTCGATGCCAAAACATTGCGTCAAGAACGTGCCAATATCGGCATGATTTTCCAGCATTTTAATTTAATGCAAACCAAAACCGTGGCGGCCAATATCGAAATGCCTATGAAGCTTCTGGGCTGGAGCAAGGCTGAACGGGAAAAACGCCTCGAAGAATTATTAGATTTTATTGACCTGAAACATAAACGGCAGGCTTTTCCGGATGAATTGTCTGGTGGTCAAAAACAGCGCGTCGGGATTGCCCGTGCCCTTGCCAACCATCCCAAGATTTTACTTTGTGATGAAGCAACTTCGGCACTCGATCCACAAACCACCAAATCAGTTCTGCAATTACTCAAAAAAATCAATCAAGAGCAAGGTATTACCATTGTCATGGTCACTCATGAAATGGATGTAATTGAAACCGTCTGTGATTATGTCGCTGTGATGGAAAAAGGTGATGTGATTGAAACCGGCAGCACGCTACAGATCTTCAGTCAGCCGCAACACCCGACCACCAAAAATTTTATTCAAACCGTGCTTCAGCAACATTTGCCGGTCAATATTCTGAATAATCTGGAAAACCAGAATCATCACAGTATTTATTGTTTAAAATTCCTTGGTAGCTCGGCACAGGAAACGGTGATTCAGGCCGTGATTAAACAGTTTGATATCAGTTTAAATATCCTGTTTGCCAACATGACCGAAATTAATGGTTCGGTGATTGGTCAGATGTTTATTCAGCTCCTGGGTGATTCCGCAGAGATTAGCGCTGCAGTGCAATATCTGAAAGATAACGGCGTACAGGTAGATCAAGCAGGAGTACAGGCATGAGAGATTTAATTGTACAGTGGCTGACGACAATTACTGCGCCGTTCTGGAAAAGCTCGCTGTCGATGGATCAATTTGTGACAGCGCTGCAAGAAACCTTTCATATGGTGTTCTTCGCAATGCTGTTTGGCTGTATCTGGGGTTTTATTCAGGCAATTACTTTAGTGGTGACGCGTCCTAACGGCATCTTGCAAAATCGTGTGATTTATCACGGTCTCAATCCGATTGTCAATGCGCTACGTTCACTACCATTTATTATTCTACTGATTGCCGTTATTCCGCTGACCAAGTTTTTGGTCGGCACTTCAATTGGTACTTGGGCCGCAATTGTACCACTGACTATTTATGTCGGCCCTTATATTGGTCGCTTGGTTGAAACCTCATTACTGGAAGTGAATGAAGGCATTATTGAATCTGCGCAAGCGATGGGTGCAACCCCAATGCAGATTATCTTCAAGTTTGTCTTACCTGAAGCACGTAGTTCACTGATTCTGAACCTGACCACTGCCACCATCAGCTTGATTGGTGCAACAGCAATGGCGGGTGCTGTCGGTGCCGGCGGTATCGGTGATCTGGCCATTTCTTACGGTTATCAGCGTTTCGATACCTCTGTGGTGATCATGACGGTGATTGTGTTATTGATTTTGGTACAGATTGTACAAAGTCTGGGGGACTGGTTGTCCCGACTTCGTTAATCTAGTTTTTATTGTTTTTAATACTTACGAACCCTTTCTCATTATTTCAAAGTAAAGTCCTGCAACTATTTGATACGTGCCATGGCGACAGGAAGTCGCCCGTTGATCTGTGGTACTGGGATGTACCATCAGATCAACTGGTGACATCCATGTCGCTAGTCAGAAATTCAATTTCGGTTAACAATCCCATCTCGTTATAGATATGGACAAAGCCCCAAATCAACATTTAATTAAAATCTAAAAGTTCAGCATTTCCCCTCATTTTCAAACTGAAACAATAAATCCCATGTTAAACTATTTAATAGTTTTAGCAGGGACTCATCTATGCACTTTGTTCATCTTGGTATTCATACAGAATTTTCGATTACTGAATCCATCGTACGGATACCTGACCTGGTCAAAGCTGCCGAAAAAGAACAGATGCCTGCCCTCGCGCTGACGGATCTGTCTAACCTGCATGCCGCAGTCAAGTTCTATGGCAAATGCTTAGGCAAAGGCATCAAGCCGATCCTCGGTTCTGAAATTCGCCTGAATGATGCCGAACATCGTATGACCTTATTGGCGATGACCAATAAAGGCTGGCGTAACCTGACTGAACTGGTGTCTGAAGGCTTTATCAGTGGTCAGCAATTAGACATTCCCTGCGTACAAAAACAATGGATTTTAAACCAGTCCGAGGACATGATTGCCCTGCTCGGCATGCATTCCGATGTCGGCAAGATGCTGATGAGTTCAAATCCGCAAAAAGCTGAACCCTTGCTGGAAGAATGGGTCAAAAAATTCGGCAATCGCGTTTATATCGCCCTGACCCGCACCAACCGTCCGGATGAAGATGACTTCATTCTGGAAGCAGTGAAACTGGCCAAAAAATATAATATCGGTGTAGTGGCACATAACGACGTGCACTTCATGACCCGCAATGATTATGAAGCCCACGAAGCCCGGGTGTGTATCGCCGATGGTTATGTACTGGGGGATAACCGCCGCCCTAAAACCTATTCACCTGAACAATATTTTAAATCTGCTGAGGAAATGGCAGAGCTGTTCTCGGATATTCCCTCTGCGATTGAGAACACTTACCACATTGCCAAACGCTGTAATGTCACATTGCGACTGGGTCAATACTTTCTGCCGGATTATCCGATTCCTGAAGGTCATACCATTGATACTTTCTTTGCACACTTGTCCAAAGAAGGTCTGGAAGAACGTCTGAATTTCCTGTATCCACCTGAACAGCGTGATGAACACTGGCCAGAAGTTCGCAAGCCTTATGATGAGCGAATCGAGTACGAGATTAATATCATTAACTCGATGGGGTTTCCGGGCTACTTTCTGATCGTGATGGACTTTATTCAGTGGTCGAAAAGTAACGGCGTTCCAGTAGGCCCGGGGCGTGGTTCAGGTGCAGGCTCACTGGTGGCTTATAGCTTAAAAATCACCGATCTTGATCCGCTACGTTATGAATTACTCTTCGAACGTTTCTTGAACCCGGAACGTGTGTCGATGCCCGATTTCGACGTCGATTTCTGTATCGCAGGTCGTGACCGCGTGATTGACTATGTGGCGCGTACTTATGGCCGTGATGCAGTTTCGCAAATTGCCACCTTCGGTACCATGGCGGCCAAAGGTGCGATTCGTGATGTGGCGCGTGTCTTGGGTAAATCTTATGGTCTGGCCGATCGTATCTCGAAAATGATCCCGACCAAGCCTTTGGGTTTAAGCTTGCTTGAGTCGCTAGAAGCCGAACCACAGCTTAAAGATATCGTCACCAATCCATCCAACCCAGATAATGATGATGCGGCTGAAATCTGGGAAATGGCACTAAAACTGGAAGGTATTACCCGAAATACCGGTAAACATGCCGGCGGTGTGGTCATCTCACCAACCAAAATTACCGATTTCTCTGCCGTCATGTGTGAGGCTGATGGTACTTCACGCGTGGCACAGTTCGATAAAGATGATGTTGAATCTGCTGGTCTGGTCAAGTTTGACTTCTTGGGTCTGCGTAACCTGACCGTAATTGAAGATGCAGTTAAAAATATTAATAAACGCATCAAATCTGACAAGCCTTTAGACATTGCCTATATCCCGCTTGAAGATAAAGACGCGTATCTGGTTTTTGCCAATGCCAACACCACCGCGGTATTCCAGTTTGAATCCGTGGGCATGAAGAAGATGCTGAAAGAGGCACGCCCAAGCAAATTTGAAGAAATTATTGCCTTCGTGTCGCTGTACCGTCCGGGCCCGATGGATCTGATTCCTGACTTTATCCACCGGATGCATGGAGGCGATTTTGAATATCTGCATCCCTTGCTTGAAGGCGTACTAGAACCCACCTACGGGATTATGGTCTATCAGGAACAGGTCATGCAGGCTGCACAGTACTGTGCCGGCTATACCCTCGGTGGCGCGGACTTGTTACGTCGTGCCATGGGTAAGAAAAAACCGGAAGAGATGGTCAAACAGCGCCAGATCTTTATTGAAGGTGCATCGAAAAAAGACATTGATGAAGCCACTGCCAACCATATTTTCGACTATATGGAAAAGTTTGCCGGCTATGGCTTTAACAAATCACATGCTGCGGCCTATGCTTTGGTTGCCTATCAGACTGCATGGCTAAAAGCGCATTATCCGGCGGAATTCCTGTCTGCGGTGTTGACCTCGGAGATGCAGAACACCGACAACGTGGTATTCCTGATTGATGACTGTCGCAAGAATCATCTGGAAGTTTTACCACCTTCCGTGAATATGTCGCTGTATCAGTTCCATGCCACGGATGAACAAACCATTGTCTATGGTCTGGGTGCGATTAAAGGTGTCGGTGAAGCTGCGATGCAATCAGTGATTGACGCGCGTACACAAGAAGGTCCTTTCCGTGACCTGTTTGATTTCTGTCATCGTATTGACCTGAAAAAAATCAATAAACGTACCCTGGAAGCATTGATTCGCTCCGGTGCGCTGGATTGTTTAGGCATTGATCGTGCCGACCTGATGGCACAACTGCCTGAAGCGGTGCAAGCTGCGGAACAGGCGCGCTCCAACCGTGAAACCGGCATCATGGATCTGTTTGGTGAAGTGGAAGAAGTTCAGCGCAAACCCTCTAAACCGGTCAAGCCATGGGCGGATGAAGTTCGCCTGAAAGGTGAAAAAGACACCCTCGGCCTGTACCTCACCGGCCACCCGATTGATGTCTATCGTAATGAACTGAAATCCTTTGTACCTAGTCAGATCAATGAGCTGACGCCGACCCGCCGTGGTGTCACCACCGTCTTTGCAGGACTGGTGGTGGATATTGCCAACTTCCCGAACCGGATGATGATGACCCTGGATGATGGTACGGCGCGTATTGAAATTTCAGCCAATCATGAACGTTTTAACCGCTTTAAAGAGATTATCCAGCTGGATAAAGTTGTGGTGATTGAAGGTGAAATTTATGAGCGTGAAGGCTTTGACCGCCCAATGGGACGTCTTACTAAAGCCTTTAGCCTGAATGAAATTCGCCAGAAGCGTGCCAACAGCATTAAAATCACCCTAACTGCCGAGCATTTCAGTAAAAGTCTGAGTCGTGACTTGCAGCAGATTTTGACACCATATACCAATATCGACATGTCAGCGCATATTCCGGTAATTCTGTATTTAGACTATCCTTATGCTACGACTGAACTTCATCTGGGTCTCAACTGGAAAGTGGCACCACTGGACGAACTATTGGCTAAATTGCGTGATTATTTTGGTAAAGAAGCATTGCATATTGAATATCAGGTCAAGTCCAAAGCCGCCAAAGCTGTTTCTTATGAACAGGCCAAACCGGTCAATGTTCCACCACCACCTGCTGGCATGAGCATGGACGATGCGCTGGAACTGTATCAGGCTGAATCCCAGCCACAATATTCATAAATCCTGATCTTTAAAAAACCTTTAAATTGGAATCCTCATGAGTCAAATTGACAATGCTGCTGTTTCAGCACATCTCTCCCATGTGCGTATTGTCATGGTCAATACCACTTTACCTGCCAACATCGGCAGTGCTTTACGCGCCATGAAAACCATGGGCCTGTCCAAGTTGGTTCTGGTGGCGCCAAAAACCTATCCGCATCCGGATATTGATGCACTGGCCGCAGGCGCAACTGACCTGATCGAGCAGATCGAGATTGTAGAAACGCTCGAAGATGCCATTAAAGACTGTCAGATTGTATTCGGTACCAGCGCACGTAGCCGTACCATTCCCTGGCCGCTGTTAGATGTGCGCCCTGCTGCGACAAAAGCCATGAGCGCCGTGGTACAAGAGCAGCAAGAAGTTGCAATTCTATTTGGCCGTGAAGACCGCGGTCTGACCAATGAAGAACTGGCAATGGCCAACTATCACCTGACCATTCCAGTCAATACCGATTACGGCGTACTGAATGTGGCTCAAGCCATTCAGGTGATCTGCTATGAAATGCGCATGGCAGCCATGAGCCAGATTGAACAACCACGTGATGCTAAAGCAACCATGCAAGTCATTGATGGCATTGAAATGGAATGGGATGAGCCTTTGGTGAATCATGCGCAGATGGAACAGTTCTATCCGCATTTGGAAAAAATGCTGGCCGAAATTGAATTTATGGACCCAAAAAATCCAAGATTATTGCCTTTACGCTTGCGTCGTCTCTTTGGACGTATACAATTAGATCGTATGGAATATCATTTACTTCGTGGTATTTTCAGCCGCGTTCAGGCCTTAAATAACGGCACGTGGAAAAAATCTTCACATACATCATCACAGGACGAGGATCAAATCTAATGCTAAAACAGCTCAAAGAAGATATACAAGCTGTCTTTGCGCGCGATCCTGCAGCACGCAATACCTTAGAAGTCTTAACCACTTACCCTGGCATCCATGCGCTGATCATGCATCGCATGGCACATGAGCTATGGAACAAAGACTGTAAGGGAACTGCACGTGCATTGTCTTCATTTAGCCGTTTTGCGACTGGTATTGAAATACATCCGGGCGCCAAGATAGGCCGTCGTTTCTTTATTGATCACGGTATGGGTGTCGTAATTGGGGAAACTGCAGAAATTGGCGATGATGTTACCCTCTATCATGGGGTGACTTTGGGTGGAACGACCTGGAATAAAGGCAAACGCCATCCAACTTTAGAAGATGGCGTGGTGGTTGGCGCTGGTGCCAAGATTTTAGGGCCATTTACTGTCGGTAAAAATGCCAAGGTCGGTTCTAATGCGGTCGTGACTAAAGCAGTTCCTGAAAACACGACGGCTGTGGGTAACCCTGCACGCTTTATTACCAAAAACAAACCGAAGGATGATGCAGAAACCCGTCGTCGTGATTATGCAGAAAGTATCGGCTTCCAGCCCTATGCTGCAACTGAAGACCAGTCTGATCCAATTCTGGAGGGTATGCGCATTCTGCTGGACCGTATTCAGCAAAATGAAAAACGCATGAACAACTTGTGCAACCGTCTTTCTTTGCTGGATCCGACCTTTAATAAACAGCAACAAGATGGGCAGCCTTTAAGCAAAAAAGAATTACAGATTCTGGAAGAAGCGCGCCGTGAATGTGAAGCTCAAACCAGTCAGTCTAAAGCCTGAATAGAGCGTTCAATTCTGTAACATGCATTTACTTGCATGATCGTTAGAGTTTTCATAGACTGACGGTCATGTGATTTTTGTACTAGCTGTTTTAAAAAATAACACGAATGGATGAATATTATGACCTTTAAGCCCTTGGCACTTGCTTGTTTAGCATTCACAATGACTGCATGTTCGACCGTCTCTCAGAAGTCTGCTGAGAAACCTGTGGATCAAGTGGTTTTTGTAGAACCTGAATTAAGTCCGCCATTTTATGCATTAAATCCATTCAATTATAATGAACCACCTCCGTTTGAGGTGCATTTGCAAAAAGCTGCGGCTCAACCCGTGACCAAAATGGTCGTGACTCATCCAAATGATCCATCCAAGCAATTGACCCTGGATGTCAATAAACTGATTATTCCCATTGTAGACAGCAATACACGTTCAATGCGTTATGCGGCTCTGGCAAATACCAATGAAATCGACATCACCGAGATTGATGATTTCCTGCAAATGGTGGAAGGTAAAGCACGTCATTATCCACCACGTTTTAGCGATCGTCAGGAACGTCGTGGCTTTGAAGCCAAACTGCGTGAAGTCACTCAACAGCTGGATACTTTAGCTGCACGTGAAAATGCCTCTTTCGATGTTCTGGTACGTGCATTTAAAGCCAGTGTCATGGCACGTAATCTGGATCTGGGTTCAGTCTATACCACCAAATCCCTAACCTATGCACAACGGATTCTTAAGATCAACCAAGATGATCCTGAAGTGAACTTCTGGTTCGGCTTTGGCCTGTCTGAAGGTGGCGGTCAACGTGAAGCGATTCCTTATCTGGACAAAGCCATGAAAGCTGGCGTTCAGGAAGCCTATCTTGCTGCAGCCAATAATTATATTGCGCTGGAACAGAAAAAAAATGCGGCTCAAACCTTGGCAAACTATAAAGTGAAATACCCGCAAGAAGCTGAAGTGGCAGACCGTCTCATTCAGGAAATTGAGAAACAAGGTCGCTGGAATGTTTGGCAAGTTCTGCAAACCGCAAATCAAGCTCCAGCTGCTGCAACGCCTAAAACGCCATAATCAAAATTTATCTTCTTTCTCTGATTACAAATAGACTGCTACGGCGGTCTATTTTTATGAGAAAAAATTAGTAAAATACAAACCATTATCCAAACTTACAACTTAAATTCAGTGAAAGGTTTTATGCACGAAAAAATAAATAAAAGATTAATACTGTGCACTTTAGTCATCACCAGCGTGCTGAGCGGCTGTCAGGTGGTCAGTGTTAAGGAACAGGCACTTAATGTCACACTCAGCAATGAGCGTGACAGTATTTTGACGCGCGACAAACTGAGCGAAGCCAGTCTAAATGTGTTGTCCATGACGGGGCGTGAAGCCCAGATCTGTATTGACCAGCCCGAAGAATGTGTAAAGGATCTTAAAAAGATTCCCCAGATTTTAGATGAACAATTACTTTCTACAGCAAGTGAGTTGTATCTCGCCAATTCTTTACAGAATGCCAAGTCAGCCGAGTGCAACACCAGTGTTTTGAGCAAGACCCAATCTCAGGAAAAGCAACAGCTGCAAAAACAGAATATCCAGAAATGTCTGGATCAGCAGCTCAGCATGCTGGATAAAAGCATTCGTTATAGTTATGCCTACCTGTTTAAAACCGAGCGTGCCCCGCAAGACCGTATTTTCGACAACCGTCAGGTTCAGATTCGTGATTTTTATAACCTGGCGATTGCTCATCTGATTCAACGCTATGCTGAACGTTATGAAACCAAGCGTTCCGGCCAACGGATTCAGGTGGGTAACAGTGTGTATAGCATTGATCTGGAAAATTTTCCGCAGCTGAAAAACCAGCCCATTGAGCAACTATTATCCACCTACAACATGAACTTCTCTGGGCTTCGTTCAATTACCCGTCGTGACGGTTTTGGTTCAGAGTTTTTAGTGGTTCTACCGGAGCAGCAACCATCCGAAAAAGATAAAAAATATATTACTGACCCACTCAATCACAAATATCCGAATGGTATCAATCCCAATATCCACGCAGCACGATATCTGGCCACCACGATCACCGCTGTACCTAAATCAGCCAATAGTACTGAACAGATTTTATCGACCTCCGAATTTCATCTGAAACTCTATGATCCCTATAAATATGAAAAAATTAAGGTCGCTTCTAAGGAATATGCTCTGGCAGCCAATTTTTCAGCACCTTATGGTTTATGGCTGGCCGAGAACAATCTGGGGCGTCTGGCCTATCTGACCCTGATTGATCGGGATGATAGTCTGAGCATGCCCCACCTGTATATGCTGGAACCTTATAATCCGAACAAGAAGATCCTGGTATTGGTCCATGGTCTGGCCAGCAGCCCCGAAGCCTGGATTCGTATGACCAACGATATTATGGGTGATCCGGTTCTAAGAGAAAACTTTCAGGTCTGGCAGGTGTTTTATTCCACCAACATGCCGATTCTGGAAAGCCGTTTTCAAATCAATGCACTGGTTCAGCAAGGATTTGCCCAGGTCGCGAACAATGCCGCAGCTAAAAAAGATGCCGTACTGGTCGGACATAGTATGGGCGGCGTGATTGCCCGTTTGATGGTCAGCAATGCCGATATCAGCCAAGATGCTTTTAAACTGGTACAAAATACCCGTATTGAACAGTTTAAGGATAAACCGCTGTTTCAAGCACGCCTGCAAATGCAGCCGATTCCAAATTTTAGTCGGGCGATTTTCTTGGCCACACCGCATCGTGGCACAGAATATGCCAATCGCTGGCATACCAAACTGGCGCGTAAAATTATTCGGGTTCCAGGTGCATTTTTAGGTGCCTTTGCTGATACTTTACAAGGCGAAATCGGATTAAAAGAATTTGTCAAAGAACTGGGACATGACCTGATTCAAAATGGCCCGAGTGATTTGAGTGAAAATTCGAAATTCAATGTGCTGACTAAAAACATTCAGCCCTATACCGGCTTCAAATTTCACTCCATCATCGGTAATACCGTAGATACTACAGAACCTCAACTGATGAGTGATGGGATTGTTTCCTACGAAAGTGCTTATTTGCAAGGTGCGGTATCCAGTAAAGTGATCAAGGGTGGCCATTCCATTCAGGAAACCCCTGAGGCTGTACTGGAATTGCGCCGGATTCTCAGATTACACCTGTCTGACCTTGGTCTTTATGATCCCGAATAAACAATTCCCTTAATTTAAATCAACCACTGCATGTTCACATCCAGTGGTTTGTTTTTTAAAATTGGAAATCATGCTGAATAAAAACTCAGACCGACAGATCTGTCGCATGACTTAAACATTCATCTGGATTTCATTTCTTTCTAAAAATTAAATTTGATAGACTTGTGTCAATCTTGATTTAAAGCACCCTAAGATAAGCGACTTCATTCACTATGCTCCTGAGCAGATCCTCGATAAAATATTTTTATAGATCTGTTTAGATGTGCTTTAATTTTTTGTGCATACGCTGCTTATCAGTATTTGCATTTCTCTCTTGTTGAAAGGATTTATTTTTAATGACCAGTTCGGAAATTATGGCTGATCTTTCTACCTTAACGCCCATGATGCAGCAATACATGTCGGTGAAAGTGCAGCATCCACACTCATTGATGTTTTATCGTATGGGTGATTTTTATGAACTGTTCTTTGAAGATGCACACAAGGCAGCCAAAATTTTAGGCATTACCCTGACCCATCGCGGTAAAGCCAATGGTCAGCCGATCCCGATGGCAGGTGTGCCTTACCATGCAGCCGAAGGCTATCTGGCCCGTCTGGTCAAAAAAGGCGAAACAGTGGTGATCTGTGAACAGATTGGTGAGGGCGAGAGCACAAGCACTCGCGGTAAGGCCCCCATGGAGCGCGGCGTGGTAAGGATTATCACCCCGGGCACCCTGACCGATGATGCCATGCTCGGTGCACATCAAAGCTCTAATCTGGTGGCTTTATGTATTCAGCAAAATCAGATCGGGATTGCACTGCTCGATCTCAGCGCCGGCCTGTTTAAAGTACAGCAGCAGGATTATGATCTCAACCAGCTCATGATTGAACTGGCGCGCCTAATGCCAAGCGAAATTTTGCTGGATGAAAATACCGCTGATCCGATGCTGACCGAGCAACTCAAGCAGCAACTTGATATTTCCGTGACGAAGCGTCCCAATGTGGACTTTAACCTGAACAATGCGCAAAAGACCTTGTGCGACCAGTTTGCCGTCAGCACACTTTCCGGTTTCGGGATTGATCATTTGCCGTTGGCAAAAGCTGCCGCTGCGGCACTGATTCACTATGCCAAAGAAACCCAGAAAACCGCTTTACCACATATTCGTTCGATTCAGCTAGAACAGAGTTCCGACTTTATCGCCCTAGATCCAGTGACACGTCGCAATCTGGAACTGATTGAGCCTTTATTTGAGCATGGTACTTCACTGTTCCAGTTAATTAATGATTGCCAGACGGCTATGGGTGGACGCTTGCTGAGTCGCACCCTGATGCAGCCTTTGCGTGACACTGCCTTGCTGGATGAACGTCTGGATGCCATCCAGGCCCTGCTAAAAGGTTTCCATGAAGCACCTGTACGTTTGGTACTTAAGGAAATTAGCGATATTGAACGTGTTCTGAGCCGAATTGCTTTGGGCA
This sequence comes from Acinetobacter sp. YH18001, assembly GCF_013416975.1. NCBI lineage: Bacteria > Pseudomonadati > Pseudomonadota > Gammaproteobacteria > Moraxellales > Moraxellaceae > Acinetobacter > Acinetobacter sp. YH18001. Next base: position 13,500 of record NZ_VPEU01000029.1, read on the forward strand.
GTGCCCGACCGCGGGATCTGGTACAACTACGTCAGGCCTGTGCGCAAATTCCATTTTTACGCCATGCCCTACAGCCGATTGTCAGTCAACAACAGTCTGAGCTATTAATCCAGCTCAATGAAGAACTCGGAGATTTCCATGGCCTGCATCAACGCTTGATGTCTGCCATCGTAGAAAATCCGCCGGTATTGCTGCGTGATGGGAATGTGATTGCCGAAGGCTTTGATAGTGAACTGGATGAATTACGTCAGATTCGTGATCACGCCAGCCAGTTCCTGATTGATCTGGAAATTAAAGAACGTGAAGCCAGCGGAATTCCGGGACTGAAAATTGGTTATAACCGAGTGAGTGGTTATTATATTGAACTCTCACGTGCTCAGGCCGAACAGGCACCCGAGCACTATATCCGCCGTCAGACTCTGAAAAATACTGAACGCTATATCACACCTGAACTGAAAGCCTTTGAAGATAAGGTTTTATCCAGTGAATCCCGTGCTCTGGCGCGTGAAAAAATGCTGTTTGAAATGCTGCTGGATGAATTACGTCAGGATATCGGCAATTTACAAATGATGAGCAGTGCCATTGCCCAGATTGATCTGGTGGCAAACTTTGCCCATCAGGCACGTTTACGCAACTGGTCACGGCCAAAATTCAGCCCTGAAGTCGGTGTAAGTATCACTGCTGGCCGTCATCCGGTGGTGGAAGCTTTAAGCAAAACTGCTTTTACACCGAACGATACGCGACTGGACTTTTCCCATCGCATGGCGATTATTACCGGACCCAATATGGGCGGTAAATCGACCTTTATGCGCCAGACCGCATTGATCGTCTTGCTGGCGTATTGCGGGGCTTATGTTCCTGCACAAGCTGCGACTTTAGGGCCTATTGACCGGGTTTTCACCCGTATTGGTTCTGCCGATGATTTATCGACTGGCAAATCGACCTTTATGGTGGAAATGACCGAGACTTCGCAAATTCTGCATCATGCCACCAGTCAGTCGCTGGTACTAATGGATGAAGTCGGTCGTGGCACCAGTACCTATGATGGCCTGTCTCTGGCCTGGGCCTGTGTGCTGGATCTGAGCAAACGCATTCAATGCCTGTGTCTATTCGCAACCCATTATTTTGAGCTGACCGAACTCGATAAAGAAAGCGGCATTGATAACTACCATGTCACGGCTAAAGAACTGAATGGCAATCTGATTTTGTTACATAAGGTACAACATGGCCCTGCCAGCCAGAGTCATGGCTTACAGGTGGCGAAACTTGCCGGTATTCCGGCATCAGTCATTAAAGAAGCACAAAACCGCTTAAAGATTCTGGAAAAGCAACAACTGGTCAAACCAAAGAGTCTACAACATGATCTATTTGCACTGCCGGAAATTGTAGAGCCAGTGGAACGTATTATCGAAATTGAGAAAGAATCTCCAGCTCTCGAATTACTTGAGGACATCGATGTAGACAACCTGAGTCCACGCGAAGCCTTAGCACAATTATATGCACTAAAAGATTTACTCAAACAGCCGGGGTAATTCTCTGAGCCATAGACCTCATCCCCTATGGGGTCTATCACTGATTTATACTTGAATTTAGCCCTATTCCGGCTTTTTTCAAATTTAACAGCCCTATATATAACAAATATCAATAAAAGGAATTGTTAGTTCCCCCTGTTTTTGCCTAAAATACAGTATTCGTAAATAGAACCATATTTTTTAGGTAGCTGTCGCCATGACCTTCGTTGTCACTGAAAATTGTATTAAATGTAAATATCAAGACTGTGTTGAAGTTTGCCCTGTAGACTGTTTCTATGAAGGTCCTAACTTCCTGGTGATTAACCCGGATGAGTGCATCGATTGTGCCTTATGCGAACCTGAATGTCCGGCGAATGCAATTTTCTCTGAAGATGAATTACCAGAAGGCCAAGAAGTATTTATTGAATTGAATGCTGACCTGTCGCAAAAATGGCCAAATATCACACAAATTGGTGACCAGCCAGCAGATCGTGAAGAATGGAATGGTAAAGCTGACAAATTACAATATCTTGAAAAGTAATTAATTTCAGTTAAAAAAGATCAGCACATGCTGATCTTTTTTATACTCAATCCACACATTTTATTGCAATATTCTCCAAATTTCTCCGTATATTTAGTCTAAAATGGCGCTATTTATAAATATCTGATTTCTATAAATGAAGAATTTTGCAAAGGGATTATTGAGTCTGTGTGTAATCCCTCTCGTTTTTGTGGGTTGTACCACGACCACAAAACCACCGGGACAGACCGTGCCCGATGGAAAGCGGATTTATATTCCCCAAGAACGTGTTCAATACGACCGCAAAGTCCAACCCAAAACTGTACCTTATCTGTATACCCACTGGGTCTCTGCGCTGGATAATTTATCACGTGTACGTGAGTACGAAGTGTTTCTGGAACGCAATGGCGTAGGTAATATTATTCCCAGTTTTGAATTAATGCGCACCGCGCGAGACTGGGCCAAATGTGGTCGTTCACAGTACATGATTCCAAGCCGTGAATTATGGGCCAATCAGGTTCCAACCTTGCGTGTATTTAAATATTTAGTAGCCGCCAATGTCCTGACTGATTTTGAAGTCACTTCCGTCTATCGTGACCTGCCTTTAAACCAGTGTGCCGGTGGCGCCAATTCTTCACGCCATCTGTATAATTCTGCCATCGATTTTCGTATTGGCCCAGAATATCCACAAGCGCAAGACTATAGTTATATTGAAAATACCAAGTTCAAACTGTGCCAGTTCTGGGCGCAACATGGTCAAAGTCTGAATATGGGACTCGGCATGTATGCTTCTGGTCAGATCCACATCGATACCCAAGGTTACCGTACCTGGGGGCCAAGTCTGGGGCGAAACTCCTCAATGTGTAATTACTAAGTCATGACAACGGCTATACAAAGTTCATTTAGGACTTTATGTAGCCTAAAAAAACAGCAGCTATAGCACAATAAATTGCGCTATGCCGCGAAAAGTTTAAAATGCACCCATCGCAATTGATGGTGCTAAAACTATGCAACACATGTGGACAGACATTGACAACTACATTGAGTCACATTTAATTCCTGAAGATCCCATCCTGAATCAGACTCTGGAAAATACTGCTGCGCATGGTCTGCCAGATCATCTGGCTGTAGCAGCAAATCAAGGCATGTTGTTGCAGATGCTGATCCAGATGAATCAATGTAAACGTGTACTGGAACTCGGAACATTTGCCGCATACAGCACCATGTGGTTGGCACGTGCTTTGCCCGATGATGGCTATATCCTGACAATTGAAGGACGTGATACCCACGCGGCAATGGGTCAGGAAAATATTGACCGTGCCCAGCTCAAGCAAACTGTTGAACTGAAATGTGGTCGTGCAGCAGATGTACTCAAAGCTCTACCCGCAGAGACCGAGGCTTTTGATTTTATCTTCATTGATGCAGACAAACAGAGTTATCCGGAATATCTGGAACTCAGTTTAAATCTGTCGCATTCAGGTACACTTATTTTTCTGGACAATGTAATCCGTGCAGGCGAGATTATCAATCCGGACAATCACAAGCCAAGTATTGAAGGCATCCGTGCCATGTTTAAAGCGCTGCAAAATCATCCACGTATCTTGTCTTGTACCGCTTTACAGACTGTAGGCAGTAAAGGACATGATGGTTTTGCACTTGCGATTGTCAAATAAAATCAGAAGAACAAAAATTACCCAGCGCCATATTTATTATATATAACATTAACTTAAAAACATTAACCACAGAGTTATCCACAATATATGAGGATAACTCTGATCATTTTTAAATCAAGCTGTAACAATTTACGTTTAAATTTTAATTTTGTTTGCTTTTTAGGCAATCCTCACTTTGCGACCAGTAAAGGCACTTTGGAATTACGGAAAATTGTGGTGGCAATACTACCGAGGAAAAACTGATGGATTTTGCTGTGACTAAATGCACCCAGAACAATCAGTTGAATACCCATCTCCTGTTGATAGGTCAAAATATTCTCGGCGACATCGCCATAGCGATATTGCGGCACTACATCTAGACCCGCTTGAGTCAGATATTGCAGCGGCTCAGTTAAAATTTCGGCATGATCGCCAATATATAACAGGTGACATTGTAATAAACGCAGCAGATCACTTTCCGCAATCCGTCTCATCATTTTGATACAGGTTGGAGAATATTCATAGGCAAAAATAAATCGTGTTGGCGGTTTAAACTGCTCCCCAACGGTCATGACCGTACAATTGGCACCACGAATAAAATTCTCGACATTGGTGCCGATCGGTTTATTCTTTTCAGCTGAGCGCTCACCGAGCAATCCAATTAATGCGATATCATCCGGCTCAAGAATCTGGAAACTTTGCTCCAGAAAATCCCCTTTTTCCTGAATATGTGTGGTTTGAATACCGTGTTCTGCCAGAATCCGCTCGGAAATGTGTTGCAGCAGGTTATTGCTATAATCCAGCGCGATTTCACTTTGTTTCTGTTCAAGCTCAGCCAGCTCTTTGAGTAACATGGCATTGCTTTCAAAGCCAATAACCCCGCTGATTTCCCCCAGATGATAACTGGCCGGGTAATAATCCAAAACCTGTAACAGGACCAGTTCACGGCCAGTCTGTTTGGCAATCCATGCCGCCGCGTCTGCCAGCGCGTTTATACATGGTGATGAGTCGATGCAGGCGATGACACGTTTCATGTTTAGCCTCTCTATTTATGATAAAAATTTCTTTGTTATTTTTAACTTAGCATAAGCTTTATAAAATGTGCAGCAAAATCTGTAAGGCTTGAATTGAAATATGTTAACTTTTATGTGATTGACCGATAATTAGAAGAATAATTCAGCCATTAGGCCAAACACTTAAATTCAGATCATTAAAATGCTTTTAAAATCATTTTCTAATTCATATCAGCGAAATTCCCTCTTGCTGTTAGGAAGTCAGCAATACTGTTGCACAAGGAAGAGGTCTTTATAAAATCCGCTCATGCCCTTGCGACGCACTGCTTCTCATCCCAAAGAGAGAAAGGGCTTTTAATATCTCGTGGACTTAAATATCAATAGAACCATCATTTTTTGATTGATGAAAGAGATCTACTGAGTGTAAAGCTTTATTTGCGGTATCGAATAAAGCTTGCAGGATTCCCAGCAACGATAGCCCGTGCTTCGACATCTTTGGTGACCATACTGTCCATTCCGACAATGGCCTGATCTGCGATTTTAATTCCATCCTTGATACCGACATGCGCACCCAGCCATACATCCCGACCGATCTCGATGCCTTGCGATCGTACTGGCTGCTGATAAATCGGCTGCTCCAGATCCATGCCATGATCAAAGGCATAAAGATGACAATAAGCGGCGATACGCACCTGATCATGCAGTTTAATCCCTACTCGACCGCCATCCAGAATACAGTGATGATTAATCGCCACTTCATTCCCAATGTCCAGTGGGCCATGCAAGGTGCAATCTGCGGCAATAAAGGTATTATCACCAATAATGATTTTGCGTCCCGGTTCCGCGAAAATATGTGCCAGTGGTGAAATAAAACAGTTTTCACCAATCTCGATGGTTTCCATTTCCATCAAGTAAGCCTGATATTCTTTTTGCCAAGCTTCTGCCCAGCCACGGTTTTTCGGCTTTAAGGACCAGTATAGCCAAGGCATATAGTTCAGGCGATGTTTATGCTGCTCACGATATTTCAGTAATGGATCTGCTTCAGTCATCTGTCGCTTCTTCTATGATTTTGAGCTGTTCACGGCCACGAGTCACATCCTGAATTTTTAAAGCAAAAGCTTCAATCTGATGCTTCTGCAACTGTGCCTGAACCTGAACGCCTTCGGCACTATAGTCTTCCTGATAATCGATTTGCTGCTGATTCAGTTCATACTGAAAAATGGCCCATTCATTAAACTGACAGAAAAATTGCACTTTTTTCTTTTCAATCAGTTCAATTTTGTCTGCCAGCAGCAAGCATTGTCCAGCGCAGCCACCATAGGCACGAACCAAACCTCCGGTGCCGAGTTTAATCCCGCCATACCAGCGATTGACCAGCACCAGTACATTGCTCAGTTCATTACCTTCAATGGTGGCGAGAATCGGGCGCCCCGCAGTGCCTGAAGGTTCACCATCATCATTAAAGCGCACCTGATGGCCAATTTTCCAGGCCCAGCATTGATGCGTGGTACTTGGATCACGATAAACGTCCAGAAAATCTTTGACCTGCTGTTCATTTTCTACAGGGGTCGCAAATGCCTGAAATCGGCTTTTTTTGATGTCTTCCTCAAAACTGACCAGGCTGGCAAGCGTATATGGCATAACTTCAGGCTTTAAAATCGAACCCTGGCAGTATACCTGCTTTACTTCAACAAATAAAAAGCCTCTCCATGGAGAGGCCCGATTTGACTCGATTGTTTGACTCAATGGCCTGAAAAGATTAGCGTTCCCGCAAGGCTTCTTTGGCCTTGTTGAATGGCTTGATCAGATAATCCATGACAGTTTTTGAACCGGTGCGAATGTCTACCGTGGCCACCATACCTGGGGTGATATTAAACTCCTGACCCGCATTATTATTCAGTTTGTCACTGTCCGTGCGAATATAGACCCGGTAATAGAACTGATCCTGCTTGACTTCATCACGGATGGTGTCTGGTGAAATCATCGCAACTTTACCATTCAACCCACCATAGATTGAATAATCATATGCTGTAATTTTAACCAGTGCCTCCTGATCTGGACGAATAAAGGCAATATCACGTGGTGAAATCCGCGCTTCAACCAGTAGTTTTTCGTCGAGTGGCACGATGGTCATCAACTTGCCATTTTGTGGAATCACGCCGCCCAAGGTCATCACATCAATTTCTTTTACGATACCGCGTACCGGTGATTTAAAAATAGTCCGGCTCAAGGTATCTGACTTGCCGCGTACCACCTGCTGCTGAGTTTCCACATCGGTATTGGCTTTGGACAGCTCTTCCCGCGCGCTCACATAATATTGATTACGAATATCATTCATTTGATTACGCAGGTCGTTGGCTTCACGTTTTAAGCGCAGTACTTCAACCTCACTGGCTGCCCCTTTAGCCACCAGTGGTGCTGTCATTTCCAGCTCTTGCTGTACCAGTACCAAGGCCTGTTCTAGACCGGCCACGGATTCCTCCAGATTGGCACGACGTGACTGATACAGTGCCGTTTCTTCTTTCACCAGTTTTGGATATTTCAAGACTTCTTCGGGAAATACCAATGGCGTACCGCTCACTTCCGCGCGTAAGCGAGCTGAGGTCGCACGTGATGAAATCAGTAAGGATTCAGATTCACCGACATTGGATTCAAAACGGGTCGGGTCAAGCTGAGCCAACACTTGGCCGCGCTCTACAATTTCACCTTCTCTAACATTGAGTGTGGTCAAAATACCGCCTTCTAAAGACTGAACCACCTGCTCTTTAGAAGATGGAATCACTTTACCCGTACCGGTAGAGACTTCTTCCAAGCTAAATAACCAGGCCCAGATCAGCAATACCAATAAACCAATGCCGACAATCCAGATAATGACACTCGATTTAGGTAAAGGTGGTTCCTGAAAGCTGACTTTGCTTGAACGTTTTAGTTCTTTGAGTTCACTCATGCACTTGCTCCAACAACCCGCTTATTGCCACTCTGTGACTGATTCAGGATCTGATCTCGTGGACCATCCATGACAATTTTCCCATCATTCACCACAATAATACGATCCACCAGCTCCAGTACCGCACGGCGATGCGTCGCAACCACCATGGTACGATGGCTCAAATAACTTTTAAGATGATCAATCAACTGCTTTTCTGACACATCATCAATCGCAGCAGTAGGTTCATCTAGCAGTAGAATTTTCGGTTGACGGATCAATAACCGTGTTAATAACAGCGCCTGACGCTGACCGCCAGAAAAGCCAACACCACCTTCCAGAATGATATGATCCAGACCTTCTTTTTTCTCCTGCACAAAAGCGAATGCACCCGTGATTTGCAGCGCTTCCAGAATTTGCTGATCGGTGGCCAAGGGCGCACCCAAGCTGAGATTTTCACGAATCGAACCATAAAATAGCTGCGAATTCTGGTTCAGCAAGCCCATATCACGACGTACATCTGAAGGATCAATCAGGGTCAGGTCAATACCATCCAGTTTGACCTTGCCCTGTAACGGCGTCTGCATACCAGACAAGAGCTGCAACAAGGTTGATTTCCCGGCACCGTTACGGCCCAGAATCGCAATCTTTTCACCCGGTTTGATCTCAAGCTTTGGAATCATCAGGCTTGGTTTTGGATCATCTTCGCCATATTTGAATACCACACCACTGAGTTCATAATGGCCATCCAGAGCTGGGCGATGAATCAGATGAGAATAATCCGGCTGATCGACCGATTTTTTCATCAACTCATCCAGACCGGCTTTGGCCACTTTGGCCTGTTGCAGACGACCCAACACGCCAGTAATTTGTGAAATGGGTGCCAGCATTCGTGAAGACAGAATCGAACAGGCCACCAATGCACCTGTGGTCATCTCGCCGTCCATCACCGCAAAAGCACCGACCAATACCACAATGGCAAAGGTCAAGCCTTGGATTTTTTGCGTCCAGGCCGTCATCAAACCCACAATCTTACGTTGCTGCATGCTGACATCGGCTGAAACTTCATTCATATGGTTCCACTGATTCTGGAAGCGTGTTTCAGCTCTGAGCAGCTTGATGTCTTCAATCCCTTGCACGGCTTCTACCAGCAAAGCATTGCGGATGGCAGATTCACGCATGCCCAGCTGAGCCAGTTCTGCCAGTTTTTTCTGCGCCAGAATGCCAGGCAGGATCATCAGTGGCACCACCAGCAGCATCACCCAGAACAGGTTGCCGCCAATCACCCAGAAAATCCCTAAGAACAGGAAGAAAAATGGCAGGTCGGCAATCGCAGTCACTGTGGTTGAAGTGACCAGTTCGCGTACCCCTTCCAGTTCCCGAATCTGCGAGATAAAGGTACCAGTCGATTTGGAACGTTCACTATTTTTGATGCGCAAAGAATGGCCAAATACCCGATCCGAAATTTTCAGATCAGCACGTTTACCAATAATGTCTGATAGATAGATTCGGGAGACGCGTAAAACAAACTCGAAAATTGCCGCAATCAGCACACCGCCAGCCAAAACCCATAAGGTAGGAATCGATTGTGATGGAATCACGCGGTCATACACGTTCATCGAGAAAACAATCGTGGCCAGTGCCAGAATATTCGCGATTAAAGAGGCGAACATGACATCGATATAACGTTTCCAGTCATTCAAGACAATTGACCAGAACCAGTTTTTCTCGAACGGCTTGATATATTCATCCACCCGCGCATCCGGCACAGAAGATTCGGGACGCAGAACATACAGATGCTTTACGCCCGTCTCTAACTGTTCAACCGTGAAACTTTGAGACAAGCCTTCATCGCCACTGAGCTGTATACTGACGTTAGCTTGGGTGTCGATGCGTTCAATCACACCCACATCCCCACTCTCAAACTCCACCAGCAAAGGCAAACGCCACGGATTCAGCAAGCTGCTGTCAAATTTATTTTTACGGACATTTAAACCAATCTGCCGGCTGACAATTTTGAGCATCTCGTCGATGTCATGATGCTGGTTCCAGTCCAGTTGCAGACGAATCCGCTCCTCAGAAGGTTCAATCCGGTAATGTCTGGCAATATTCAAAACCGCTTTAAGCCACGGTTGATAATTTATTGTAGTACTCATGGCTGAACTTCAAACCCCTGAATAGAAATACGGTTAAGCGCGTAAATATCCCGTGTACGGCCGGTAACCTGAATATATTGCACAATCGCCGAATAGATGTCATAGCGCGCAGATTCAATTTCCTGTGCTGCACTATGAATCGCCTGTTCTGCGTTGAGCAAATCCACCACGGTTCGGGTACCCAATTTATATTGTTCTTGATACAGCTCTTTGGTTCGTACCGTGGTTGCACGACGTTGGGATAAAACTCCCATTTGTTTTTGCTTATTCTCAATCTGCTCACGAATCAAGCGAACCTGATCCAGTACATCCAGATAAACCGTATTGACCTGTGCACGTGCAGCTTCTTCGGCATAACTGGCAGAACGTGCCTGAGAGCGTGCTGCGCCACCCTGATAAAAATTACTGCTGGCTTCAATCATGATTGAATTATAAAAGCCGTCATCTTCATTATTATTCGGATTCCGCCCATTAACAGCCTGACTTAAACTGCCTTTCAGATGAATGCTTGGATAACGACTTAAACGTGCCTGATCTTTTTGAAAGCGTGCAACCTCTACACCCGATTGTGCCAGAATCATATTGGGAATCTGGGTAAATTCCGGATCCTGATACAGATCGGCCTGCGCCACAATACGTTCTGGAATCTCCCATTCCACCGCAGACACATCAAACCCCAGCAAAGTGCGTAAACGTTGCTGATATTGTCTGAGCTGGGTCTGCTGCACCAGCAGGTTCGATTGTGCCGCTTCCAGATTGGACTGAGCCTGAATTGGATCGGCCTGACTGCTGATACCGGCACGGGCACGCAAATTGGCAATTTCTGCAATCCGTCCAATGCCCTGAATCTGTTGCTGGGCAATTTTGGTAATTTCCTGATAACGCTTGATATTAACAATCGCATCTGCCACTTCAAAAGCCACCTGATCCAGACTGACCAGCACCCTTGCCTGCTCTTCTGCCAATCTGGCTTCCTCGATACTGACATTGGTTTTGATCTTGCCAAAGTCATACAGCATCTGTGTTGCATTTAAGGAAACCACTTGACGTCCACGCTCACCCGAGGTCAGATCACCGGTCCCCAATCCGCCCGATAACTGCGGATAATAGGCTGCTTTTGCCACATCAATATTGGCCGCCTGTGCAGACAGGGTAGAAATACTCTGGCTAATTTCAGGACGTCGCTGAACTGCGGTATGGATCGCTTCCACCACATTCATCTTTTGTGGAATAGGAGCCACGATAGAGCCGGTAGCAGACTGTCCCTGTTGTGGCTGGGTAATCTGTGGCAGTTCAGCTACCTGAGAAGTATCTAATGAGTAGCGACTGAGTGACGTAATATTAACTGAATGCGCTGACCCTGTTGGCTCTGGTGCAATCAGTTTACTTAAACCGTTTTTAATATTTGCAAAATGGTTTTGCGAAGTTTCTGCATGTGCCAAGGAAATAGATAAAGGCAAAAGAAGACTCATGAAGATCCCCCTTTTTTTATCGGTTTTCCCCTGAACATTTTTTATGTGCTGTACCCTAAATCGCATAATAATTAATGTTTCGTGTTTTAGCCTAACAATATATCAAATCGTTGTAAAAGATACTTTTTTAACGTTGATTTGATGAAAAAAAACCCTCATCCGACAATTGGTGTCGTGATGTGGGTATCTTACAGACATAAAAGCTGTTTATACGGTAAAATCATCACCTAAATAAACTTTTCTTACTGTTTCATTGGCCAGAATTTCTGCTGGCGTACCTTCAGCAAGCAATGCTCCCTCACTCACAATATAAGCATGTTCACAAATCGCCAGCGTTTCACGCACATTATGATCGGTAATCAATACCCCAATCCCACGATCTTTCAAAGTGGTGATGATATCTTTAATATCACCAACCGAGATCGGGTCGACACCAGCAAAAGGCTCATCGAGTAGCATAAATTTTGGATCTGCCGCCAATGCACGTGCAATCTCGGCACGGCGTCGCTCACCACCGGAGACACTCATTCCTAAAGAATCTTTGATATGAGTGATTTTAAAGTCGGCCAAAAGTTCCGCCAGACGTTGCTGACGTTGGGCCTTGGTCAAATCCTTGCGGGTTTCCAGAATCGCCATAATATTTTGTGAAATTGTCAGCTTGCGGAAAATCGATGCTTCTTGCGGCAAATAGCCAATTCCCTTGCGTGCCCGTTCATGCATGGCCAGATCAGAAAGATCCAGATCATCCAGATAGATTTCACCTTTATCCATACGTACCAGACCGACGACCATATAGAAGCTGGTGGTTTTACCTGCACCATTAGGTCCGAGCAATCCGACAATCTGGCCACTTTCCATACTAAAAGACACATCTTTCACCACCCAGCGCTTATTATAATTTTTCGCCAGATGTTTGATGGTCAAGGTTTGAACCTGCTGCGATTGTTCCATTAATCACGTGCTCCTGGAAAGGATTGTGAAGCCGATGGTGGAATCACAATTTTTACGCGACCTTCAGCTGAACCGGTTTTATTCGGTGTACCAATCGCTTCAACATCACCTTTATTCATACTATATTTTAAAGTCGCACCACGAATACTGGCCCCATCCTGCTGCAATAAGGCATTACCAGACAGGGTAATAATTCCGGTTTCAGCATTGTAGACAATTTTCTGAGCCTGACCTTTGGTTAGACCTTTGGAGGCATCTACTTTTTGCTGGAACTGTGTCGGGCTACCGGTAGCCGTAATCAGGCTAATCTGGCGCTTATTGTTCAGATTGGCCACAATTGAATTGGCTTGCAGCTTCATGGTGCCCTGTTCAATGATGACATTGCCAGAATAGGTCGTCACCCCAGTACGCTCATTAAAAGTCGCGCGATCCGCCAGTAAGGTGATCGGCTGGTTACGGTCAGATGGCAAGGCAAAGGCCGCGATTGAAAAAAGTCCAATCACAGTCGCCAGCGCAGTGCGCTTCAGGAAAGTGTGCATCATTTTGACTTTAGGAATTTGGTTCATACTTTCCTCGAATATTAAAGAATTCGTATTGACCATCATTAAGATTGGCTTTAAGACCCTGGCTGATAAATTCAGCCTGTGGAGACTCCACGATCACCGTTTTATCAGTTTCAATTTCACGTGTTTTTGGAAAAGCCGTCAGCTCCTCAGTACGGAACTCTAACTGTCCATTTTGCATGATTTTGGTGGCAAGCACTTCTTGAGAGAGTACAACTTTTGTATTGTCATCATAGCCATGCGCCATTTTGGCAGAGAAAGTCGCATCGACTTGAGCATTGTCATAGGTCGAAGCTTGCAGATTTTCCAGCTTGGAGGTCTGTTGCTGCAAGTTCTGCTCAAGTCGATCCACCTGGGCGCGAACCGATAACATGCCTGATTCATCTGTCTGGGTTAAGTTAATATCTTGAGCGGAATAGGTCATGCTGCGCGCGGAGTCCGTCTGCAGCTTATTGCCCTTGCCACTGTAATAATAATAACCACCACTTATTGCGGCAATCATCACAGCCGTAATATATAAAACTTTAGTATCCATAAGCGGTGTACTTAATCCAAAAGATATGACTTATTAATAAGGCGCACGAGTATATTTTTCAAGTAACTCTTGGTATACGCCTTTGGACATCAGCAGCATATCGCAGATTTCACGTACTGCACCACGGCCACCCAGCGCCTGAGTCACCAGGTCTGCACGGCGACGAACTTCGACATGACCATTCGGTACGGTCACTTTCATGCCAGCAATGGCAAAAGCAGACAGATCAGGCCAGTCATCGCCCATATATAAGCAGTCTTCAGGGTCGATATTGAGCTGTGCACATGCTTCGCGTAGTGCTGTGCCTTTATCTTCACGGCCCTGATAGACCAGATCCACACCCAGATCCGACATTCGTTTTTCGACAATATTACTTTTACGGCCAGTGATAATAATCACCTTGATTCCAGCCTGCTGAACCAGTTTCATACCCAGACCATCGCGGATATCGAATGATTTGATTTCATCACCAGTATTGGTCAGCGTTACAAAACCGTCACTTAAAATACCATCTACATCAAGCACTAATGCTGCAATATGACGTGCCTGCTCTAATAATACATAAGATGCCATTTATTAATTTACCCCAGCCTGAATCAGGTCATGCATACTAATCACACCAATCACTTTATTGGCCTCATCAACCACTACAAACTGGTTGATTTTACGTTCATTCATACGTTCCAGCGCCACGACTGCACGTGCTTCCTGAGAAATCGTAAGCGGATTCTTGGTCATCACGTCCTGAATTGCCAGATTGACATCAAAACCTTGCTGTTTATCAATTAAACGACGCAAGTCACCATCGGTAAAAATTCCCAGCAAGACATCATTTGCATCTACGACCGTGGTCAATCCCAGACGTTTGTTGGAAATTTCATACAATACTTTGTTCATGGCGGTATCTGGTGAAACTTTAGGTAAATCATCACCCGTACGCATCAGATGTTTTACATGTAATAACAGGCGCTTACCCAAAGCTCCGGCGGGATGCGAGCGGGCGAAATCATCTGAAGTAAAACCACGCGCATCCAGTAACGCCACCGCCAAAGCATCGCCTAAGGCCAAGGTGGCAGTCGTTGATGAGGTGGGTGCCAACCCGAGCGGACAGGCTTCCTGAATATTACCCAGGGTCAAAGCCACATCGGCATTTTGTGGCATTGGGCCACGCTCATCGCCGCTAATGGTAATTAAAGGAATTTCAAGATGTTTGATGAGTGGCATCAGCATCATGATCTCATCACTCTTGCCTGAGTTTGAAATCGCAATCAGCACATCACCCGCGACCAGCATGCCCAAGTCGCCATGACCGGCTTCACCCGGATGCATAAAGAATGAGGGTGTTCCGGTCGAAGCAAAGGTCGCCGCCATTTTACGGCCAATATGACCTGATTTGCCCATTCCGGTAATTACCAGACGGCCAGTACACTGTAGAATAACTTCACAGGCCCGGCTAAAACGGCCATCAATCTGTGTGGCTAAAATCTGTAATGCATTTTCTTCGATGCGCAGTGTTTCAAGTGCGACTTTCTGAAAATCGAGTTGATTCGCTGTTTTTTGTGAATTCAAAGCCTGCTTACCTACGTTAAGGACAGAGAAAAACTCTCATTTGATGGGCACAATTTTCGCAATTTTAGCATAGCTATGCAATTGCAAGCTTTCTAAATGTAGAAGATTCGACAGATTTTTAATATATCTTGATTGTATGTGACTTACGCAGTCTGGTATCTCCACCTCTACATTTACTCCATTTTTGACGCTGTAAAATATGCTTGTTTTTTATTTTCTATCGACACATGTCCATTCTCTTCTCAATAAGCTGGATTCGAATAAGATCATACTCATCCCAATATCACCTAATCTCCCTGGCAAACACTAGTTCTGTAAAGCTGAGCTCAATATTCTGACTTCCGTCCAAGAATCACCTTTTTATCAATCAGTATCTCTGCCTAACTATGCTAAATATCTGAGGCTTTTTACGCTTTTGTCTTTATGAATAATTATGCTTAGGTTAAGATGATTCATCCTTTTATTTGAAGTCTTTTGAACAGCTATGCAACCATTTGTTCTATATAACTCAGAGCAACGCAAAAAAGTAGAATTCGTACCTCGTGTTGAAGGTCAAATTGATTTGTATGTCTGTGGTATGACCGTCTATGACTACTGTCATATTGGACACGCACGTACAGTGGTTGCATTTGACTATATTATCCGTTTCCTGCGCAGCCAAGGCTGGAAAGTCAAATACGTGCGCAATATTACCGATATTGATGACAAAATTATTAAACGTGCCAATGAAAATGGCGAAAGTATCTCGGAGTTGACCGGCCGCTTTATTGATGCGATGAATGAAGACTTTGCCAAACTAGGCTGTCTCCCGCCTGATGCTGCGCCTAAAGCCACAGACTATATTGACCAAATGCAAGATATGATTGGCAATCTGGTCGACAAAGGCACGGCATATCCATCTAATAATGGCGATGTCTATTTTGAAGTCGAGAAATTTGCCAAATATGGCCGTCTTTCTGGTCGCAAGTTAGAAGATATGCAAGCTGGGGCTTCTGAACGTGTTGATGTCGAAGTTCAAAAGAAACATCCATTTGACTTTGTCCTCTGGAAACACGCCAAAGAAAATGAACCTGCATGGCCTTCACCTTGGGGTAATGGCCGCCCGGGTTGGCATATTGAATGTTCAGCGATGTCGACCTGCTGCCTGGGCAATCATTTCGACATTCATGGCGGCGGTGCCGATTTGACCTTCCCGCATCATGAAAATGAGATTGCACAATCTGAAGCAGCAACCGGTGAACAATATGTGAATTACTGGATGCATGCCGGATTCATTAATGTCGATGGCGAGAAAATGTCGAAGTCTTTAGGCAATTTCTTCACCATTCGCGACGTGATCGAAAAGTTCCATCCGGAAGTGGTGCGTTACTTTATTGTGTCTTCACACTATCGCAGTCCGGTGAACTATTCGGATGTTGCCTTAAAAGAAGCGAAAAATACTTTGTCTCGTTTCTACCATTCATTTAAAACCTATCAGGCGGTTTATGGCGATCATCTGGTGGAAACCTTGGATGATGCTTTGGTTGAACGTTTTAATGCCGCCATGCGTGATGATTTCAATACACCTGAAGCGATTGCAGTGCTATTTGAAATTAACAAAGAACTGAATCGTGCCGTGAAAGAAGAAAATGCGGAACAGGCAGCAATCTACTACGCAACTTTACGCCATTTGACCAATATTCTCGGTCTGGTACAACAAGATGCAGATGAGTTTCTCAAATCTGATATTGGTCAGGAAGCCCTAGGGTTATCACCTGAACAAATTGAAGGTTTAATTCAACAGCGTCAAGATGCCAAAAAAGCCAAAGAATTTTCGCGTGCGGATGAAATTCGCCAATCTTTACTTGATCAAGGTGTTGTTCTTGAAGATACCCGCCAAGGTACAGTTTGGCGCCGTGCTGATTAATTAAGCAAACAGATTTGTAGAGAGTTGACACTGCTGTGGAATTCTCTATAATTCATCTCATTGCGGGAATAGCTCAGTTGGTAGAGCATAACCTTGCCAAGGTTGGGGTCGGGAGTTCGAGTCTCCTTTCCCGCTCCAGAATACGAAAAGCCCTTATCGAAAGATAAGGGTTTTTTTATTGTGTTTAAAAAATTTCATTGATAAAAAGCATATCTCAAATCACTTATTCATCCTCTTTCACCCTGACATTTTTTGGGTTATTCACAACAAAGTGCTATTGTAAATAAACTTCAAAACTTTCAATTCCTTTAATTACGATATCGTTTCATGACTTATAAATTGAATGCCCGTCATCTGGTTTTAGACTTGTTATATGCGTCTCAAAATTCCACCGCCAGCATTAAACAGATGCTATGTGCAGCAGATCTATTAAGCATTTCTCACAATAGTCTGCGGGTTGCTGTAGCCCGATTGAATCAGGAAAATATCATTCAAGCTGTAGAGCGCGGGGTGTATCAATTGCTAGAAAAAAAATTTGATACTTCTTTTATCAGTTTAAACAAGCATCCCAATATGCAAATGGCGACCGCGTGGAATGGAAAATATGTACTGGTTTATACCGGTGCTTTGGGACGTGTAGACCGCACTGCATTATCCAAACGGGAAAAAGCACTAGGTTATTATGGCTTTCAGGAAATGGAGCAGAATGTTTTTATTCGTCCAGACAACTTAATACTGAGCTTAACCGAATTAAAAACGGCTGCAATCCAGTTTGGATTAGATCCAGATGCACGTTTTTTTTCAAGTCAGTGAGATAGATCAGGAAATAGATGTCAGTGCACTTTGGGATGTTCAAGCCTTACATCAAACTTATCTGGAGGTGAATCAAGACATTCATCAATGGTTTGATTACTCTCAAAGCTTGCCTTTACCTGATGCAGCAAAAACTGCCTTCTATCTCGGTAAATCTGCCTTATTTAGTTTACGTGCCGATCCCCTACTTCCTGCAGAATGGATAGATGCCGAAGCTCGGCAACAATTTGAGCTGGCGGTTCGTAAAATAGAAAAACAGGGGCAATTTTTATGGCAACAATATTTTAACAATCAGGGTGTATAATTTATTTCATATTTATTCACAAAAATAAATTTACTGTAATATTTAGGACAAATATATTGAAAGTAATGATAAGAACGCAATAGGCAAAACAATGAACACTAAGCTCAGTGTCACCGAACTTTTTAGCCGCGAAGAAATTAAAGAACTCACCACGACTTCTGACTTACATGGTGCTTGGTCTATAGCTTCAACTTGGGCTGTGATTGTGATGACTTTCGGTACAGTGGCCTATAGCTGGGAATATTTGCCCATTTGGGGAAAATTTTTAATGTGTGCAGTGGCATTGGCGATTTTGGCAGGTCGTCAGCTGGCCATGGCGATTTTGATGCACGATGCCTCACACCATAGCCTGTTTAAAACCAAATGGCTAAATACACATTTGACCGATTGGCTGTGTGCACGCCCAATCTGGAATGAGGTCAGCAAATATCGTCCTTATCACTTGAAACATCATGCCAAAACCTCTCAACCAGACGACCCAGATTTAGGCCTGGTGAAAAACTTCCCCATTACTCAAAGCTCATTATTCCGAAAATTCTTTCGCGACTTAAACGGGCAATCTGGACTTAAATTTCTGGCAGGTCGGGTATTGATGGATTTGGAGCTTCTGGAATGGAGTGTGTCTAACGATCCCAAACCTATTCCACGTGGCGATCGTAGCAAGGTAGATTTGGCCAAAAATCTGCTGAAAAACAGTTCCGGTATGCTGCTCGCGAATGCCACGATTTTCTCTGTGTTTTGGGCCAGTGGCCATCCTAAGCTGTATTTGCTATGGCCTTTGGCTTATATCACACCATTCCCTTTATTTATCCGTATTCGCGCAATGGCTGAACATGCGGGTCTGGAAACCAGTTATTCTGCCCTCAGCAATACCCGTACAACCCGCGCAGGTTATCTGGCACGGGCTTTTGTGGCACCGATTCATGTGAACTATCATATTGAACATCATTTAATGGCCGCTGTTCCGCATCAAAAGCTGGCGAAAATGCATCAAATGTTAAGAGAGCGTCAGTATGTCGATGCTCCACCAAGTTATTTGGATGTCATCCGTTCACTTCTAAAAAAACAATTAAGCCCTGCGATGCTCAGATGATTATATTTCAGTGCTGATGGGTCGAATGCCCTCGTTGTTCCGGTGGACAATTTTCTGCCTCAATCTGTAAAGTCATTTCAGTAATATGATGCTGATGGCTCAACATTTCAAAAGCCTGATGACGCAGTTTCTGATAATCTACATTCGGTGCAACCAAATGTACCGTCAACATGACTTTTTTGGAAGTAATCGCCCAGACTTTAAGCTGATGAATATCTTGTACGCCTTCGAGTGCTAAAAGATCATGACGCAGTTTTTCAATATCAATTTCATCTGGCACTCCTTCCAGCAGAATATTGATACTTTGTTTGAGCAAAATCCAGGTGCGTGGCAAAACCCAAAATCCGATCAATACGGCAATCAGTGTATCTACCCACATCCAGCCAGTAAAATAAATCAGCAGCGCCCCGATCATCACGCCGACTGACCCCAATGCATCACTCAGCACCTCCAGATAAGCCCCTTTGATATTTAGACTTTCCTGACTACTCGACACCAGAATTTTCATCGAAATCAGGTTAATGATGAGTCCTAAGCTCGCCACAACCATCATCCCCAGACTCTGGATTTCTGGAGGATTACTTAAACGTTGATAGGCTTCAAATAAAATATAAATCGCCACCACAAAGAGCATCAAGGCATTAAATAAGGCAGCCAGAATTTCAAAGCGTTGATAACCAAAAGTGCGTTTATTATCTGCCGGTTTTTGCCCAACCTTGATGGCCGCCAGCGCAATGGCCAGTGCCGCAGCATCGATAAACATATGTGCTGCATCAGAAAGCAAGGCCAGACTTTGCGTCATAAAGCCGGCGATCACTTCCACAATTAAAAAACTGGTCGTGAGTGCCAGAGCAATCGATAATTTTTTGATATTTTTCGCAGTCACAGTGACATGACTATGCTCATGATGATGTGAATTCCCCACCCCGCACTCCTTAATAATGATGCAACAAGGACATTATTTCTCGTAATTTTCCACACAGTTCTGATTTATATTACGCTTGATTTTTATCTATTTAAGTCTTTTTTGTATCCTCTAGTTGATAAGTTTTGGCAGCTTAAAGCTTGAGCTTTTCATTTTCTGTTAGCCACGCCTGAACTGAAGCACGCTGGAAATTTCGCTGGATATATACCTGAATTTTATCAGGCAGTTCAATCTGCTGGCTAAGCAGGCGGTGCAGCATAAAGGCCAGATCAAAATCTGCAATTGACCACTGTTCAGTCAGCCAGCATTCACTGAGCAAACTCTCTGTGACTGCCAATAAACGCTGAATATCTTGCAAGACTTCGGCTGATGCAATAAAAAGTCCTTTAGGTGGAACAAAGATTGAGTCTGAAGGCATGGCCTGGCAGATTGCCATAAAATCAGTTTTGACTAAAGCCTGAACTGCACGGCATTTTGCTCTGGCCTGACTCTCTCTGGGGTATAAAGCTGGATAATCTGGCGCTGGAAAAGCATCTTCCAGATATTCTGTAATCGCCCAAGATTCAAATAAATGAAAATCATCCATCACCAGACAAGGGACTTTTCTACTGGGGCAAATTCTGCGATATGCCATGCTTTGTTGTTCCAGCTGATCTAGGTCAACCGTTTTTTCCTGAAAATTCAGGCCTTTTTCTTTTAAAGCGACGTAAACTGACATGACATAGGGACTGATACGTTTTTTATCGATATAGAGACAGATATTGTGCATTTTTTCTTCCTCAGTCTTTTTATTCTATATTCACCTCTACTCTACTGCCTTTCTAGTGGGAAATGAAATTGGGCTGCATAATGATACAAAGCCGGTTCAGAGCCCTGCACCAGGATTCACTATTCAGATTGAGAATATCTTGCTTCATAAATTACGGGATTAAAAAGACTTCTATTTTTTTACAGAATGACGTTAAATAAATATTTCCCGTTTTAGATTAAATGACCATGCTGAACCTGGACCATTTCCCCGATACTGTATATGCAATCCAACATCTCGTTTTTGAAGACCTCGGTGCTTGGGAAGATGTATTTTATCAGCTGGGGCTACGTGTCCGCTATTTTGAAGCCGGGATTGATGACCTGCGTAAGGCGTATGAACATCCTGGTTTAACCGTAATTCTCGGTGGCCCAATTGGGGTTTATGAAACAGAAAACTTTCCTTTCTTACAAGCAGAAATAGACCTACTTAAAGTACGTTTGAGTAAGAATTTACCTACTTTAGGAATCTGTCTGGGTGCTCAATTGATTGCGCATGCGCTTGGTGCCAAAGTCTATGCAGGACAGAGCAAAGAAATTGGCTGGTCTAAGCTCAGTCTTGCAGCTATCGAGAATAATCTACTGCGAAATCTGGAAAATATTGAAGTGCTACATTGGCACGGTGATACCTTTGACCTACCTGAACAAGCTGAATTACTGGCAAGTACTGAGCTTTATGCAAATCAGGCCTTTCGTATAGGCAGTAATATTCTGGCACTACAATTCCATCCTGAAGTCGCCAGTGACAGTCTGGAAAAATGGCTGATTGGCCATAGCTGTGAATTGAGTCAGGCTAAAATTGATATTCCTGCACTACGCGCTGCCAATATTCAGTTTGCGCCTGTACTGGAAACTACCTCGCAAACTGTACTAGAGCAATATCTGACGCAATTAAATATCGTATCCTAGTCTCAGATAAATTCTAGGCTAAACTCTTCCTCTCGACTGTAGAAATATTATGAGCGCATTATTCGGCATTGCCGTGATTCATTTTTTTGCCCTGATTAGTCCAGGACCGGACTTTTTCTTTGTCACACAAAGTGCCATCCGGCAGTCCAGAAAGCATGCTTTATGTGCAGCCCTCGGTATTTCATTGAGCATTCTGGTCTGGTCAATTTGTGCACTTGGCGGCCTGCATTTTTTATTTCAGAAAATGGTCTGGTTACAGCAGATCTTAATGCTATTGGGTGGATTATATCTGCTCTATCTGGGCAGTTTGATGTTGAAGTCGAGCTTTAAGACACCTCTACCTTTAACAAATTCGAAAGCAGAAGCTCTTTCTATCGTTCAGCCGTCGTATCTTAAATTATTGCTGCAAGGTTTTTTCACCAACATGGCCAACCCCAAAGCCCTGATTTACTTTAGCAGTGTATTTGCATTGGCGATTAGCCCTAATGCAAAACTATCAGAACAATCTTCTCTTTTAGCTCTGGTCTTTATCGAAAGTTTGCTCTGGTTTACGGTTGTAGCCATTATTTTTTCAATGCCGAAGATGACGACTTATTATCAAAAATTTGCCAAATGGATTGATGGAGTTACAGGCGGGATCTTTATCAGTTTTGGCTGTCTGCTGATTCTGAATCGTGATTA